>JBLHVT010000016.1:0-36480 GCA_047628735.1 Glaciecola sp. | reverse complement strand
ATTTTCATGAGGCCGACTTATACAGTGCCAGCCTTATACCACTGGGCTGATAAATGATGACGCCCAAAATGATAAACAGAGCATGCACCCACCAAAGACCGAGGGTTGGATTGATCTCTCCCTCAGCGACACCATCGCGAGAAAATTGCAAAAGAAAAAAGTAAAGCGCATACAGCAGCGCCGCTGGAATGAGCCTGCTATAGCGCCCCTGCCGAGGATTCACTTTAGACATCGGCACTGCAATCAAGGTGATGATTGGAATAAGCAATATAATCGAGACGCGCCACTGCAATTCCGCTTGCCGAGCTAGCGAATTGGAGCCGAACAATTCGGCCGTTCTTAAGGCAGCTTCCTCAACGAATTCTTCAAATTCCGCCGCATTCGGCAATAAAATTGATTGAACATCAAACTGACCGACCGAAAAATCTTTCTGACCCGGGCGGCCTTCGTATTGCAATACATTTTCCAGGCGCATAAACCGCGCACCGGACTCTGGGTCTATTTCTGGGATCGCCGATTCGGCGATGACTATTCTAAGGGCACTGCCGCTGCCAGGCTCAGCGTCCGCGCCACGCCCGGCAGCGACAAAAACATTCTCCAGGCGTCGCCCTTCACCTCTAGCCGATAGCCGCTCCGCGTAGGTAACCCGCTGGCCATCAGCAAAAGATTGAAATTGACCGGCCACAATAAGATCAATTTCGGTTAATTGCGCCTGATTAAGCTTTAGCTGCTCGGTATTGCGAACCCCCCAAGGCGCTAGAGACAAGCTAATAAAGGACATCACTACCAGTACCAGCGCAGCCGCACCCTGAGTTAGCAGTAGCAGTTTCAACTGACTCATACCTGAACCTAGTAAAACTACCATTTCATTGTCCGCGTACATGCGGCCATAGGCTAACAATATCCCTAAAAAAAGAGCCAAGGGCACGATAACTAAGAGAAAGTCAGGTAAGCGGTAAAGCATTAGAAGTAGCAGAACATCAGATGCCAACTCACCTGCCACCGCTTGAGCCAAATACTGAATAAATCGGCTGGTGAGGGCTACCACCATCAGAATCAACGAGACCGCCGCCATTATTTGCAGAATTTGCTTAGCTAAATAGCGAAAAATTATCACGCCAATAGTGCACCTTGTGTTGTCGCGGCCCCTTACAAAGTCAGAGCTTCATGGGAAATACGGAATTTGAACTTAAGTGTACTAGAAGCGAGAAGCAGAAACAGCCAATGCTGGCTGGGATATAGGGGATTAGTCTATTAACCTACCTCAAGCGACTTAAACTGGGTTAACCGCGAGTTTAAGTTAATCGCTGCTAGGCAACCTTGGTGCCACGGTGACCGAGCAATGACCTGAAAGGTGCAGGTATTTCACTTATTTGGTGGCGGTCGAAATCGAATAGAACGATGCCAAATTTGGCGCTGCACACAATAGACTCCAACGCGCTGTTGGCAATTTGTAAACCGATATCAAAACCATAGCGGTTAAAGTCACTCACCCCGACATCAATGATCAGTTGATCATTCGCGAAAGATTCTGATCGATAGTCTATTGCCAGATCAGTCACCACCATCCCAAGACCATAGATATTGCCTTCGGTGAAACCGAGGCTAGCAAGAAATTGAAGTCTTGCCTCATGAAGTATGTTCACCATCGCCACGCTGTCCAAATGCTTTGCGTAGTTAACATCGCTTATGCCGACGGTGCGCTTCATGCTGAACAGGAACTCCGGCGGCAATTCGACTTTTACTCTAGACATGGCAGCTCCAAGGCAAGGCTTTTAACGTACTTTGTGTGACAGCAAGGGTCTAATTTGGTTCAAATAAAAATAACGTAGACTAACTATTGATTAAAGAGTTTGAAGCAATACCACTTAAAAATGAATAGCTAAATATGCAAAACCCTACTCATATTTGGTATCTATTGCTTAAGCTATTGAATATCTTTAGGATTGTCGACCTCTTCAATTTACATTCTAAATCGACGCAGACTCAGTCATGTGATCGAGATCAAAGGAGTTATCGAATCTAATGAAGTATTCAATCAAAGCCGGGGCTGCAGACAAAAATAATTCAGAGTGCGAAATTGTATTCGTCTGGGCTAAAGGCATTCTTTCTGATGAAGCTAAGCTGCTCGATGCGTCAACCAATAAAGCCATCAGCAATGTCGTCGCAACCGGCGATTTCAGCGGTGAGTTGGCCGAAACTATTCTTCTTCATCAACTTCAGGGACTAAGCGCCAAAAGAGTATTATTAGTAGGGGCCGGACTGGAAACCAAATTTGATGCCAAAAGCGCAATCAAAGCAATTCAAGCCGTCTATCAAGTCACTCAAAAACTTGCCGCCACTAGCCTGCACTTTGCTATTGCCAGCGTGACTGTCACCGATAGGGATAGTAATTGGCTTACCTCCAGAGTGGCTGAGGAAGGCGAAAGCAGCTACTACCGGTACACCGCAACAAAAAGTAAGAACCCAAAAGCACCTGCCACCAAAACAGTCTCTGTCTCACCAATTAACGGCGGACGCCGCAAATCATTAGATAGCGCTCTGAAACGCGGATTTGCCATCGGCAAAGCGATCAATGTAGCCAAAGAATTGGGTAATTTACCAGCCAATATATGCACGCCTACCTATCTTGCCGAGCAGGCCAAGCAGCTTGGGGAAAAGAATAAAAGTATCACCACACAAATTCTCGGCGAGAAACAAATGCAGCGACTGGGCATGGGGTCGCTGCTGTCTGTTTCAGCAGGGTCTGCTGAAGAAGCTAAGTTCATCATTATGCAATATAAAGGCGCCAAATCAGACAGTCGCCCGTATGCCATCGTTGGCAAAGGTGTCACTTTTGATACTGGAGGAATAAGCCTTAAGGCCGGCAACGGGATGGATGAGATGAAATACGATATGTGCGGTGCTGCAAGCGTGGTAGCAACCATGGGGTGTGTTGCCGAGCTTAAATTACCTATTAATGTCGTTGGCATAGTCGGGGCTGTCGAAAACATGCCTGGCAGCAAAGCCACTAAGCCCGGTGACATTGTCACCAGCATGTCTGGACTAACTATCGAAATATTAAATACCGATGCTGAGGGACGCTTGGTACTATGTGATGCCCTCACATATACCGAGCGCTTCAACCCACGCAGTGTTATCGACATTGCAACGTTAACCGGTGCAGCCGTTGCCACTTTCGGCTCCCACGTAACCGCGCTGCTTAGTAACGATGACGATCTTGCTAACGAGATAATAAAATGCGGCACAGACTGTGTTGATCGAGCTTGGCAGTTGCCAATGTGGGACGAATATCAACCCTTGCTAAACAGTAATTTCGCAGATATTGCCAATATTGGTGGTCCGCGAGCAGGCACTATAACAGCGGCCTGCTTTCTGTCGCGCTTCACCGAAAAGTTTGCCTGGGCACATTTAGATATTGCTGGCAGCGCTTGGATTTCAGGACAAGCAAAGGGTTCTACAGGCAGACCGGTGCCGCTACTTGTTGAATACCTAAGCAATCAAAAAGCCTAATGGGTCAGTTTAGCTGATGGCAAGCGTCCACTTTTACACTCTAAACTCGCAGCGCTATGAAAGCGGCGACGTGTTAAATATTGTATGCCGATTAACTGAAAAAGCGGTCAGCCATCAGCATGAGGTTTATATTTATACCTCCTCCTCATCACAGTCCCAGCAGCTGGATGATTTGTTATGGCAGTTTAGGAGCCAGTCGTTTGTGCCTCACAGTCAAACGACTGGCTCTAACCTGCACCATGAGCAAGTGATGCTAGGCAACTCACTACCTCCTGACAGCTTTAAGGGCATGTTAATCAACTTATCCAGTGGACCGGTGTCGCCAGCGCAATTCAGTCGCGTCAACGAATTTGTAGGCCCCGATGAGGCAAGCTTATCGGCTGGACGGGAACGCTATCGGCACTATAAAGCTCTAGGTGTTGAGATTGTCACTAACAAGATCTAAAAGAGCGCTCGGCAAATAAAGTAAAACGGTAAACCTGAGAACTCAAGTATCAGCACACCTCAACTTGTTGAAGTCCGGCAAAACCCCATTTCATCATGTATAATCACGCCTTCAGTTTAGGTCAGCAGAGCCAACCCCCACATTATGGAAAAGACTTACCAACCACAGCAGCTAGAAAATCATTGGTACAAAACCTGGGAAGAAAGAGGATATTTTGAACCTCAAGGAGAAGGTGATCCTTATTGCATCGTAATTCCACCTCCCAATGTTACTGGTCGTCTGCACATGGGCCACGGGTTTCAAAACGCCATTATGGATGCATTGATTCGCTACCACCGCATGCTTGGGAGGCAGACCCTTTGGCAGGTAGGCACCGACCATGCAGGTATAGCGACGCAAATGGTTGTAGAGCGCAAGCTTAATGCGGCGGGTACCCGACGCCAAGATATAGGCCGAGAAGCTTTTCTAGACAAAGTGTGGGACTGGAAAGAAGAATCCGGCGGCATCATCACTCAACAAATTAGACGTCTCGGATCATCAATTGATTGGTCGCGAGAACGTTTCACTATGGACGATCAGTCGTCTAAAGTTGTAGAACAAGCTTTCATCCAACTTTATGATGAGGGCCTGATTTATCGTGGCAATAGACTAGTTAATTGGGACCCTAAGCTGCTCACAGCGATTTCTGACTTGGAAGTAGTCGCGGAAGAAGAAAACGGCTTCATGTGGCATTTCCGCTATCCAATTGAAGGCAGTGCCGACTCAGTTGTTATAGCAACAACTCGGCCGGAAACACTTTTAGGCGATTCTGCTATTGCTGTGCATCCGGAGGATGAACGCTATCGCTCCTTAGTCGGCAAAATGGTCAACCTGCCATTATGCGACAGGAAAATCCCAATTATTGCGGATGAATATGTTGACCCTGCATTCGGCACAGGCTGTGTAAAAATAACCCCTGCCCATGATTTCAATGACTATGAAGTTGGCAAACGCCACGACCTCCCTATCATCAATATCTTTACTAAAAATGCCAGTATCAATGATGAAGCTCCAGCAGAGTACCGAGGGTTGGGGCGGTTTGATGCTCGAAAGAAAATCGTGGCCGATTTAGAAGCTCTTGGATTGGTTGAAAAAATTGAACCTCACACTCTAAAAGTGCCACGCGGTGATCGCAGCGGTGTTGTTATCGAGCCGTACCTTACTAATCAATGGTACGTCGCTATTCAATCTCTTGCCGACCCTGCCATTAAAGCCGTCGAAGATGGCGATATTGAATTTGTACCCAAGAACTGGGAAAACACCTATTTTGCTTGGATGCGTAACATTCAAGACTGGTGCATCAGTCGTCAACTCTGGTGGGGACATCGAATCCCTGCTTGGTATGATGATGAGGGCAAGATCTACGTTGCACCTACTGAGAGCGAAGCTCGAGTGAAGTACAATTTAGCCGACGATTTAAATCTTCAGCAAGACCCAGATGTATTGGACACATGGTTCTCTTCAGGCCTTTGGACCTTCTCTACTTTAGGCTGGCCAAATGAACCTGAATTTTTTAATAAGTTTCACCCTACCGATGTATTAGTCACCGGCTTTGACATCATTTTCTTCTGGGTAGCCCGAATGATTATGATGACCTTGAAATTCACCGGCGAAATACCCTTCAAGAAAGTCTACATCACCGGCCTCGTCCGCGATGAGCAGGGCCAAAAAATGTCCAAGTCCAAGGGCAACATTCTTGATCCTATCGATTTAATTGATGGCATCGGACTTGAAGAACTGGTCAAAAAACGCACCGCTGACATGATGCAACCGCAGCTCAAACAAGCGATCGAAAAAACAACTCGCGAATCTTTCCCAGAGGGCATTGCAGGTTACGGTACTGATGCGCTTCGCTTTACTTTTTATTCATTAGCCACGACTGGCCGAGATATTAAATTTGATCTAGGGCGCACCGAAGGCTTCAGAAATTTTTGTAATAAAATTTGGAATGCGGCACGCTACGTATTGATGAATGCAGAGGAAAAAGACATTGCCAGCAGTCTTGATAGCGCCCAGCTATCTATTGCCGATCGCTGGATTATTAGCCGCTTCGACAAAGCTAACGCGAATGTTCAGGCAGCAATTAATGACTTCCGTTTCGACCTTGCCTCGCAAACTCTCCACGAGTTTATTTGGAATGAATATTGCGACTGGTATGTAGAACTTTCCAAGCCTGTGCTCTGGGGTGACGAGGCTGATCCAGAAAGCGCCGCAGTTACTCGTTTAGTACTATTAACAACCCTAGAAAAAAGTCTACGCCTATTACATCCCTTCATGCCTTTTATTACCGAAGAGATTTGGCAAAAAATAGCTCCGCTTACAGGCCAAGCCCACAGTAGCGAAGCAAGTATTATGCTGGCTCCCTATCCGGCGCTTAATGACAACATAGATGAAGAGGCAGAACGTCATGTTGAGTGGATCAAAGGTGTAATTATTGCCATCAGAAATATACGCGGCGAAATGGATATCTCGCCCGCAAAAAATATTAACGTGTTTTTGCGAAGCGAATCTGAAAGCGAGTCTACAAGTGGCCAACTGCGCCTGGAAAGCTATCGTCCCTATCTTGAAAAGCTCGCCAAGCTAGAAAGCATTCAATGGCTAGACGACAAATCCCAAGCCCCCAAAGCGGCAACTGGGATTTATAAAGACTTAGAAATACTGGTGCCTCTGGCTGGGCTTATCGATGTAGATGCTGAACGTGCACGTTTAAACAAAGAGATTGAAAAACTCGCCAACGGACTTAAAGCGGTGAGTGGCAAACTCAATAACGCTAAGTTTGTGGACAACGCGCCCGATCCGGTTGTTGCTAAACAGCGCGCAAAAGCAGAGCAGATGACCAGTACATTGGAAGCATTGAAGAGCAAACTGAAAGAATTAGACGAACTGTGACTAAAAGGTAAGTCCAACTGCGTTAGCGAGGGGAAACTTAAACTAACGCAGTTCCTTAGGCATGCTAAAGACAATATCTTCCTTTACTCCATTTAATTCCGCCGCATCAACCCCAGCCAAATCTTCCAGCTTAGCTATGACCTGCTGAACCAGAACTTCTGGAGCGGATGCCCCTGCCGTGACACCAAAGCGATGCTTTCCTGCCAGCCACTTCTCATCAATACCTTGAACACTGTCGATTAAGTAAGACTCACAGCCGAGTCTTTCCGCGAGTTCTTTGAGCCTGTTCGAATTTGAACTATTGGGTGAACCCACCACAAGAAGTAGATCGCACTCCAACGCTAATTGCTTGACGGCATCTTGCCGATTCTGAGTAGCATAGCAAATATCTTTTTTACGAGGCCCTTCGATGCCAGGAAACTTGTCCCCTAAGGCATCAATAACTTTCGACGTATCATCCATTGATAGCGTAGTTTGTGTGACATAAGACAGTTTTTCTGGATTCTCTACAGTCAGACTTAATACGTCTTCTACAGATTCGACCAAATATATTTTGCCACCAAAAGAATTATCATACTGCCCCATGGTGCCATCTACTTCAGGGTGATTCTGATGTCCAATAAGGACACATTCTCGCCCCCCTTGACCAAACTTAATCACTTCCATATGAACTTTTGTCACTAAGGGACAAGTAGCATCGAAGACTTGAAAGCCTTTTATTTGAGCATCGTCTTTAACAGACTGGGCGACACCATGAGCACTAAACACGACAACTGAATTTCGACCAGTACGATCAATTAACGGAATATCGCTTAACTCTTCAACGAACACAGCACCGCGGGAGCGAAGCGTCTCGACGACAAATTTATTGTGGACAACTTCATGACGAACATAAATCGGCTCGCCAAAGATATCTAGGGCTCGATTGACGATATCAATTGCTCGATCAACCCCCGCACAAAATCCTCTAGGGTTAGCTAGTTTAATCGTCGTTATTTGACCAGACGCGGTTTTATTGGATTCCGCGGGAATGGAGACTGGTTGTTTCAAGGTGTCCGACATAATGACCTACAATTTAACTTCTAAGGTTTCAACAGTCGCGGGCATAACAGCCAAGATATTGGCTTTAAAAACAATTGGCTTTCCCGCAAGTGGGTGATTAAAGTCTATGGTGATTGTCTCTTTCTTTATTGCCGCAACAATCCCAGGCAAATCGAATCCACCGGGGTCTTTAAACGAAACAACACTACCAACTTCAGTCGGCACAAGATCATCTTCAAACAGATGTTGGAATCTTGCGATCGGAAATGACTGAATGTTCTTCGGGTTTATCTCTCCGAAAGCCTCCGCTGCAGCTAACGTCTTAACAAGCTCGCTACCCGGCTTCAAGCCGATCAAACCGTCTTCAAACCCCGGCAGCATACTGCCATCCCCCAAGCGAAAACTAGCCACCGGCCCGTTGTAGTTGCCGTCAATTATTTCCCCCGACTCAAGCGCCAAGGAAAAGTGCAAGCTTACACGCGAGCCCTCTTCAATAGTGTTTCCGATTTCTGCCTGCGCCATCTTTAAACCTTATTTTCTATGTTGATACTTATCACTGCACAAAGTTCCTAGGCGAAGTAACGAGTTTCACCGGTGCCATCGATGTTATCTACACAACGCTGACATAGCGTAGGATGGTTTTCACTAACACCAATATCGCTGCTAAAATGCCAACATCGCTCACACTTTTCATGAGCTGAGGCGGTAATCTCCAATTTCAATCCTGATAGTTCTGTTTCTGTGGCAACGCCCGGAGCCTCAGCCAGTGGTTTAACTGTCGCTCTGGAAACTATCAGAACAAATCTTAACTCTGCCTCTAGGCACGCAAGGGACTCAACTAGTTCCGGGGCACAATACAAATCAACTTCAGCACTTAGACTCGAGCCTATACTTTTATTCGCACGCTTAGCCTCCAGCGCTCTATTAACAGCTGTTTTGACTTGTAAAACCTGATCCCAGAAAGCATCGCTAAACTTTTCGTGCTCCGCCATCAAATCATTGGTTTCGCTAAAGTTCGACAGGAACACGGACTCTACTCGCTTACCCGGAATATGCTGCCACAGTTCATCTGCGGTAAAGCTTAAGATCGGCGCTATAAGTCTGCTTAGTGTCTCTAATATTTGAAACATAGCGGTCTGGGTAGACCTGCGAGCCATGCTGTTTGCATTTGTGGTGTATTGACGGTCTTTAATAACATCCAAGTAAAAACCACCTAGCTCTATAACGCAAAAGCTATGAATCTTTTGGTACACATTGAGAAATTCATAGGCATGATAGTGCTCAATAATTTCTTGCTGCAGAAGCTGACTTTTACGAACTATCCAATAATCCAACTCCATCATCTTTTCGGGCTCAAGTTGGTCAGTTTCCGGATCGAAGCCATTCAAATTAGACAGCATGAATCTAGCAGTATTTCGAATTCTACGGTAGGAGTCAGCAACCCGTTTGAAAATTTCATCTGAGACTGTCATTTCCCCGCGATAGTCTGTCGCAGCAACCCACAGTCTTAAAATGTCAGCGCCATATTGCTTATAGATTTGGCTAGGCGCCACCGTATTACCTACCGACTTAGACATTTTTTTGCCCTCGGAATCGACAAAAAAACCGTGAGTTAACACCTCTTTATAGGGGGCTGTCCCGTTCATTGCGACCGCTGTTTTCAGTGACGATTGAAACCAACCCCGGTGCTGATCCGAACCTTCCAAATAAAGATCTGCAGGGTACTGTAGCTCTTTCCTTTTTTGCAGCACTGATTGATGAGTCACCCCAGAGTCAAACCACACATCTAAAGTGTCGGTAACCTTTTCATAGGCAGATGCCTGCTCTCCTAAGAGCTGAACCGGGTCCAATTCAAACCATGCCTCAATGCCCTTTTCTTCGATCATCAACGCGACTTCTTCCACCAGCCTTTCCGTCTCAGGATGAAGCTCTTGAGTCTCTTTATTAACAAACAGCGTGATTGGCACACCCCAAGTGCGTTGCCTTGATACGCACCAGTCAGGACTGCCTTTAAGCATCAGTTCTATTCTGGCTTTGCCCCAATCCGGAATCCATTTCACATCTTTAACAGCATCTAACGCCGAACCAAGTAAGTCCTTCTCGGTCATGCTAATAAACCACTGCGGAGTAGCTCGATAAATTAGAGGGGTCTTGGTACGCCAGCAGTGGGCGTAGCTGTGAGTAATTATCTCATGAGTAACAAGTGCTCTTTCTTGTTTCAGGGTCTCTAGGACTTTCTCGTCAACTTTATAAACATGCTCGCCTGCAAATTCCCCTGCTGAGCACGTAAATATTCCATTTTCATCAACAAGATTTAGAGTGCCTAAGCCATATTCACGGCCAACATTAAAATCGTCAACACCATGATCTGGAGCCGTATGAACTGCTCCGGTTCCAGCATCGGCTGTCACATGCTCACCCAAAATTAGTGGCACTTGACGATCAAGAAAGGGGTGTTGCAAGAGCATATTCTCTAGCGACGCGCCCGCAGCTTTGCCGAGGATTTTAAAATCCGCACACCCGTAGCGAGCCATTATTCCTGCAACCATTATCTCGGCAACTACCAGTATCTCTGAGCCTTCGCCGATATCGCATTGCACCAAGGCATACTCAAATTCCCCATTAAGACTAACCGCCTGATTGGACGGCAGAGTCCACGGGGTAGTAGTCCAAATCACTACGGATACAGACTGATCCGGTAAACTTAGACCTTCTCCTTGGAAAGCTGCCAAGAAATCATCGCGATTCACAACAGGAAAACGTACATCGATTGCGAAGGATTGCTTGTCTTGGTATTCAACTTCAGCCTCGGCCAAAGCTGACGCCCCTACTACACTCCAATATACCGGCTTATAACCTTTCACAAGGTGCCCATTAGAGGCGATTTTGCCGATTGAGCGAACGATATCCGCCTCGGTATCAAAATCCATTGTCAAATAAGGATTGTCCCAATCTCCTAATACGCCAAGTCTGATAAATCCGGCCTTTTGGATTTCAACCTGCTTTGCTGCATATTCCCGGCAAGCTTTGCGAAAGTCAGAAAACGAAATTTTCTGTCCCGCTTTACCTTTTTTCTTTTCGACATTGTGCTCTATAGGCAAGCCATGACAATCCCAGCCTGGGATATAAGGCGCATCGAAGCCACTAAACTGCCGAGACTTAACCACGATATCTTTAAGCGTTTTATTAATCGCATGCCCTAAATGTAGGTCCCCATTTGCGTAAGGAGGGCCATCGTGAAGAATAAATTTTGGCTTACCTGCGTTTTTTTCGCCAATTTTCTTGTAGAGATCTAACTTATTCCATTTTTCCAGAATAGCAGGCTCTCTTTGAGCCAGATTGGCTTTCATAGGAAAGTCTGTCAGCGGGAGATTTAGAGTGTCTTTATAATCAGTCATAGGTTTTATACTTCTGCGATTTTTTGCTTTTTATCCAATACTTCACGTACCTGGGCGACATCAATTGCTATCTGTTTTTTTAACGACTCGATGCCATCAAATTTTATTTCGTCGCGAATCTTTTTCTTAAATATGACCTCAATCGAGCGCCCGTAGATTTCTTTATTGAAGTCTAATATATGAGCTTCCAAAATAGCTTCTAGAGTGTCAGTTACAGTCGGCCGGTAGCCAATGTTCACAATTGCTGGCAAGAATATATCAGCCAATCGAACCTCGCATGCAAACACACCATGCAGGGGTATGGTGCGACGCTGAGGATTAACGTTACACGTTGGAAAGCCAATAGTTGAGCCCAATTGTTGGCCTTTCACTACATCGCCCTTTATGGAATACGGACGACCCAACAACTGCTCCACTAAGAAGAAATCGCCAAGTGCTAATTGCTCTCGTATAAACGTACTGCTTATCCTTTGCCCGTTGCGCTCATAAGCAGCGGTTTCTAATACTTCAAAGTTGTTTTTCGCACCCCAGGCCTGAAGCATTGCAAAATCGCCTTTACGCTTATGCCCGAAACGCCAATCATTACCAACAATAAAGCTGACAATACCAATGCCATCGATAAGAATATCTTGGATAACTTCTTCTGGTGTTAATTGGGACAGCTTTTTATCAAACTTAAGCTGAAATACGTAATCAATTCCAAAGCTTTCCAGAAGCTCAACTTTTTCTTTAACTGAAGTGAGCCGAGCAGGAGATCGACCTCCTTCACCCGCAAAATATTCCTCCGGATGGGGTTCCAAAAGAATCACCAGCGAAGGTAAATTGAACTGCTCTGCTTTTTGCTTTAATTGATCAAGGATCAGTTGGTGCCCTAGGTGCACACCATCGAACTTACCAATAGTTGCTACGCAGCTTTGCTGAAACTGGGAAAAGCGGTCAGTGTCGTCAAAAATGATCATGGAATATAGGAGGCCAGGTCATAAAAGCGCGAGATTATACTCTTTTTTCAGCAGATTTTGCAGGATTAGCGTTGCAATGGGCTCTGCTGCGCGGGAAATGAGAACACAGCAATGTATCAAAGCATCGCTTAAGTAGTTTGATCTGAAGAGTCTGGGCCTTGAGTCGGCACAGGCGCCTCTTTAATCCTCGCCATCGCCTTTCTATAAAGTACGCGAGCAAGGGCAAAAAAGGCAATAATCAGCACGCCCTGCCCAATAATGGCGTTAACCACGGAGATGGTTTCGGGCCGTTGGCTAATAAATATGAGATTGGTAAGCGTGGTAAGACCAAATATCGTGGATAAAAGCGCAAGAAATAGCTGGGTGAAAGCAGTTAGTTTTTTCATTGCGCTAGTATACGTACATACTTATGCGCAATCTATATATGCAGCCTAGCAAGCGTGATAATCAAGCAGAATCTTGCAACCTGTGAAATGCCATAAAGTAATCATAGCCCCCAGCACCTAAAAACCGAGTAAGCGTCTTAGGATCAGTTTTTCGAGCATCCACGATAATAAGCCCTTCAAGGGAATCGTTGAATCCAGAATGGACATTAAAACAAACCATTTTCCCATTTAACGCCAGATAATGTCTGAGTAAAACAGGCACAGCCTTACCTGGGTCGCAGCGGCCAATTAACTTTCCCAACATTTTAACATTGGCCAATTCAGCCAGCATGTCAATAGTCCAAACCCTATTGCGTACTTTGAGCGGGGTAATTGGCTTGACCAAAGCGGCGAAATCTTTTGCCTGAAAATTTGTTAGTAAGGTGTCCGCAATCAGTGACCTTGCTAAATCACTGTATTCTCTGGAGACGCTTACCGAACCAAACAGCGTATGGTACTTGGGGCGCTGAACCAATATTGCACCAATGCCGCGCCATAAAAGATTCAGAGATACCGGGCGGCGCTGATAGTCCGGATGAATAAACGAGCGCCCCATTTCAATAGCACAGCCGAGCTGGCGAATGAAATTCTCGTCATACTCATATAACGAGCGACTATAAAGACCTTTCACTCCGTGGGCGGCGACGATTTCATCCACCAAGCCAACTCGATAGGCTCCCGCTATTCGGCTGTGCGCTTTATCCCAGAGAAAAAGGTGCAAGTAGTGGGGATCAAACTCGTCGGAGTCCTTCGACTGACCCGTGCCCTCACCCACGGCCCGAAACGAAAATTCACGGGCAATAGCAATTTGCTCCATCATGCTGCCTAGTTTGTCATAAGGGGCGCAATAAACATCAAATTCTTCATGTTCAATAAGTCTATAGCTGTCTAAATTGATCAACGTAGACTGAATCTCAAGCTCGCTCAATTCACTGTCAAACTCATCAATCCCGCGATCGTAGTCAGGCTTAATTTTGACCGGCTCCTGAGCCAAAGCATCCGTACTCACGCGGATATACTCGGTCACGGCTTTTGGGCTTATCAGCAGTCGAAGCTCAGTGGCGGGAATTGGCATACCGATGGACAATGGCAAATCATAATTCTGTTTATTAGCCAACTGCCTTGGCAGCAGAACGGTACGCAGTCGCGGATGAATTCGACCCGCGGTGTAAAAATAATTGCTGTTTCTACCCCCAACATACACAGGGACGCATGGGCATTCATATCTCTTAATCAACTGGCCTACCAAGCGAGACCAAGGCCGGTCTTGGACTCGCCGATGCTTATGCTCATAGGCGGAGACCATCCCCGCTGGAAAAATGAGCACCGCACCATCATTTTTTAAGTGCTGGTGAACCTGTTTGATACCGCCAACATTGCCAGACGCAGCATTGGATGATAGGACATCAACTCCAATAAACATCTCTGATAATTCTGGGATACGCGTTAAGAGCTGATTAGTAAGAACGCGTAAATCCGGGCGGTGCTCAGCGATAACCCTTGCTATCGCCAATCCTTCCAAACCACCCAAGGGGTGGTTTGCAACGATAAGTACCGGCCCCGTTTTTGGGATTTCGAGTAGCCGCTCTTTATTTCCAATCTGAATTGTAATGCCCAGCGCACTCAGTGAATGCCCCAAAAACTCATAGGCTGAGCAATTGGGTGGGCGCTCGTCATAGATATCAGCGAGTCGGTCCAAACCTAGCGCTTTCTCTAAAACGCTGGCTAAAAGTCTCGGCTTTATGGGTAGCCTGCAAGGATTAGTCATTTTTTGGGTATTGTTTTACTAATTTATTTTCATAGCGCCATGCTTTCAATAGCGCCAATGTTCCAGGTGGTTTGTAGCCTAATCGCCGATTTTTCGCGCCAAGTTTAAACAGCGTACTATATTGGTGCAATAGCGTTTTGATCGCGCTACCCAGCTTTGCATCCCTATCCCAGATGTTAATTGACTCCGAGCTAGCACCATTAATTTCGATAATTTCAAAATCTGTCCCCGCACTCAGGCTAATGGGATCTTTAAATTTGAGATCGAGCCGTCCGTAGTGAAAACCAGGAATATCGGTGAAGATTTTATCCAAGGACTGTGACAGTTCTGTGCTAATCAAGCCTTGCGCATCACGAAACACAGCGCCGCGACAATGGCTGGCTGAAAAAACTAGCCTATAGGGCTCTCCATCTGCCAATACTCGGTCCCAGGCCTGAGCGTGCCGCTCCTTGTAAAGATGCAGCAATTCGCCCGCCCTGCGGTCAGATGCCACCAGCTCAGCCAGCGTCTCGCGGCCATTGCCGACTACATAGGGAGTGTATTTCAGTGTTAAAGAAGTCACGATGCCTTCTTTAGCGTCTGGGTGTTTAACATAAAAAACGCCAGCTTCAGCCTCCCATTGACTCAGCTGCTGAAACTGAATTACTCCGCCTACGGGAAATTCACTGATGTAATTAGCCACCGCCGCCCTGTCCTCGAGAAGCTTAACCCCTGCTCCTCGACAGCCTACGTTGGGTTTGCCCACAATTGGCAGCGTAAAACCTTGTTGCTCGAACAGCTTAACCACAGCCTCATTCTGAACGCTTGAAGCTTCAACTGTGACTTCATACAGCACCCAAGGAAGAATCCATTGACGGGCAATTTCCCCCGCCGCATCAAAAACGGCAGATTTAGCGACCCCAACCATGCCCGATAGAGGTATCGCTGGATTAGCCAACAATGGCAAACTCAAACTCCTATAACGTATGGAAAGCACAATCCACAGCGCTACCACCGGCATATAAACAAGCCAAGTTGGCCAAAACTCAAAAAAAGACGTCGACCTGCCACTCAAGTCCAGTGGTGGCATTCCAGCGGGCACATAAGGAAACGCGCTTGGTGCCTTAGAAGACTGAGGAGCATCGGCTGGGAGGTTCTTCAATAGGGAATGCTCAATAGCGCAGCGCCCATAAAGGGCGTGTTCAAAAGGGACGTGCTCAAAAGAGAAATGTTCAATCAGCTAGAGTTCCTGTTCATAGCCATATGACCGCAGCCATGAACGTTTTGTTACGGCTAAGCTATTTTTTTAATTTTTATAAGAATAACATGTTTTCTTTTTTGAATTTCTCTATAAGAGAACTGCGTCAATTGAAAACTGAAACTCCAATTGTCTGGCTGTTCGAAGCCCAAGTAAGTCCTAGCGGTGCCGCTATAAAACTATGTTTAGTAAATTGATCATTACTGTTTTTGTCATTGCTGTCGCTTTTGTCGTTGTCAGGCAAAGAAACGCCAATCGAGGTAAAAGCACGCGACAGGCCAGGCCTGCTGCTGCTGCGACTAAAGACATCGAAAAAGATCAGCTATCGAAGGATATGCGGATTGGAGCCTATTTATTTCTCCTAGTAACCGCTGGCATCGGTGGCGCAATGTACTATTTTCAATGGCAAGACGATCACAGCATTCTCACCATTAACTTATACCGTGACAGCCAAGTCGAGCCGGTCAGCTATGACGTGTATAAACATCAGCTCCGTGAAAAATCTTTTATCACTGTTGACGGACTATCGGTTGCCGTTGCAGGCAGTGAAAGAATGGAAATCATAGGTCTCGAATAAACAGAGGCTGGCTGGCAGCTTCTGCCTGAACTTTCTTCTCTACGCGCTACATCAATAAAAAGTCTAAATGCTCTGAACAGTTCAGCCAGCGCGAGTATCATCACGGCGTCCATGAGCTGATTCTAAAGCGTAGCGCATTATTTTTTCGATATCGCCATTAACGCTTATCAGAATCAACTCGTCACGCTCCATGACAAAAACCGATATAATTTCCAAGGTATTTCTTGCCAAATCCATACCAGCAAACACCCAGACGTTTTCGCCGTCGTCCCTGACCCGAACTATTTGTTCCCAGTGGAGGCTAGCATCTTTTTCTAGCAAGGCGCCCTGAAAGGTTTGGCTAGTAAATTTCTTGTCTGCTTTTTGTCCGTACACTTTGTAAACCGCCATGTGAACACTATCAATGTCAGACAGGTTCGAATCATCAAAATCAATAGCGTCTAGGAAGTTAAACATCCCTGCACCAATATTTATCGCGATTTCCTTCTTCAGGGTGATCTCAGGGTTTTGGTCGAGTATGGCATTTCTTATGGGCCGCATTGGCCGGTCCGAAAAGGACATGCAGCCTACTAAGGTAATCGTAGATAATGCTAATATTAAATTTTTCATAAGCCCTCCCACTGATTACGTTAGTCGATCTCTATGTCGCTAAGCTCGGGTATATCAAAGCGTCGGCCAAGAGCACTAATATCCTCGGTGCTGATATCACCCACTATGTTAACTAAAACTATTTCGCTAGGCTCCGCCACCATTATTGCAACCCCTTGAATCCGTAGTCCGTCTTCAGAAAGGCGAAAATAGATATCCACATGATCGCCATCTTCGCGCACTCGAACTACACGGTCCCAGCCTTTGGCATCTAATTCCTCGGCTGTCTGATTCATTGATGCAGATATTTCATCTATGTTTATGGCACCGCTTTCGAAAACATTGACCGTCACACGGAGCAACTTAGACATGAACTCTGCTGCTTGTTCATCTTCAGTGCGAATTAAATTTGTCATCATGTTTAACAGCGGCGCTTTAAGACTCACTTCAACCTTGGGCTCAACATTTGCGATAGCCGTCAACTTAGAAAAGTCCACGAAACCCGGGTGATTTTCAATAGATCTATCTGCAGCAACTGCAAACGGAGCAAGTGCGCAGATGATTAATGGAACTAGTACTTTTTCAAAAAATTTCATAGTGATACCTCGTTTTCTAGCGGTGCCGATTGAATCGGTCTAAATTAAATCGGCCCAATTAATTCAACTTCAACTTAAATCGGATCGTTTTGTATTACCCGACTACCCTCGTTAAGTCGGTTTGAGCGCGAGCGATCGAACGATGCATTAAGTGATTCTTGCAACGGTGTCACTACAAAGCGCTCACCAATCATGACTTCAGTGCGCTGGCTAACGTCATTTAAATATTCGATTGCCAAATTCAGATCCTGCAAAGCTTTTTGAATTTGCTCAGCGCTGTAACTATCGACAGCGGCGTTCCCTGCTTGCTGATTAGGCAATGGCACTTCGGTCTGCAGTAGTTCACCACTCATCGAAATCACCACCACAGTTAATGCCAGAGCAGGGAGCGCCAAACGCAAGGATAACGGGGTCGCTGATAACCAGTCATTAATTGGCTGCCAGAAACCGGCGGGGGCGCGTGCAGGAGTAGGCTTGGGCTGCCGCTCTAGCTGAGAAATTCTGTGTACAGGCTCTAACGTGAGATCACTGCAGTCCACTAACGGCAGGTCCATCACAGCATCATATAAATTGCGAGCAAAATGCAGTTCTTTAGCGCAGGCCTGGCAGGAATGAACGTGTCCCATGAAGACTTCTTGTTGGGCAAGAACAAGCTCGCCATCGAGAAAGCTATCGATTTGCAGCTGAACGAAATAACATTGTGAATCACTAGAAGTCTGCATAATTTTTGCTCAATTCGTCGCTCAAATAATTACTCAATTAATTGTTCCGTGATCGCGGTCAGGCTCTGCTTCGCCCGCCATCGAACTATTAAATAAATCCCTTAAGGTCTTATTCTCTCTAAGTTTTCGTCTGGCCCGATGTAAATAAACCTTCACCTGGCTCTCACTGATATCCAAACTTTCTCGAATATCGAGGTAACTGGCCCCTTGAATGTCACGCAGTATAATGATGCTTCTAAATGGATCTTCCAAAGTCTGGATCGCCTCCATTAATTTCACTTTGTAAATTTCTTGGTCAAGCTCAGCCCCTTCTACACTATCGGTTGCTTGCTGCTCAACTTCGGCATAGCTGTCAACGCTGTCGTTTCCGGGCTTTTGGCGTCTGACATGGTCAATTACAGCATTATGAGCGACTCGCATCAGCCAGCCACCGACTTTCAAGTGATCTATCTTCTGCCAGTGCTGCCAAAGCTTGATAAAAACCTCTTGAGTCACATCCTCTGCATCAGCTTTAGCGCGCAAGCTGTAATAGGCAAAAGAGAATACTCTCTGCCTGTGTTGATCGATGACTTGTTGGTATTGCGTTAACATTGTTTATAAAGACGGAGGGTGTGAAAAAAAGTTACAGAATCACTCAAAAATTTTAACGGCAAGAATCAAACAAGAAAATCAACGGTTTAAACCGTTAATCTATCTCATTCGATAAGGACTGTTTTAGTCATTTTGCTATAATATCGGTAATCAGCCAACCCAACGCCGCCGGATTCATGCAAAACCACAAAATCATCCTCTTTCTTATTTTGCTTTCGCTGCTTGCCACTAGTCAAGCGGCCGAAGAAACAGTGTTCATCAACGATAACGTCGCGATCAAACTCTATTACTTTGCCCCTGCCCCTGAATTTGAAACCCCGCGCCTGGCCATCTTGCTCTCGGGCGGCTCCAACGATGAATATATGGCTCAGGCTCAGTATTGGATAGGCAAAGAAATGGTAGACCGAGGCTGGGCCATAGCCGTACCCATTTCTCCTGAAGGGAGGAAGTATTTTGTTAAAGACACCGCTGTGCTTCCCAAGCTTCTAGATTTTATCCATGCCACCTACGAGCTCGACGATCGCAAGCCCCTGTTAGTTGGCGTTTCTGGCGGTGGCAGTGCAGCTTTAGCGATAGCGGCGCAATCTCCAGCGCTCTACGCGGGGGTGATAGCGACACCGGGGCGTATTTGGGACCCATCAAAGTTCAAAAATCTCGATGGCTTACCCATTTACTTAAGAATTGGCGAAAAAGACAGTTTTCGATGGAACAAGTTGCTTCCTGACATGGAGGATGTCCTTAATAACGCCGGTGGCGACCTCGATGCAGCGTTGATGCTCGGAGAGAAACATATATTCGAGCTGAACTGGGAAAATTTTGATGCTTGGCTAGGTAAGCTGCAACAGTCTTCACGTAAATGAGGCAACTGTTACAGCCAGAAAAATGCTACCCACTAATAACGATCCTCCTCAACCCAGTAATTGCTTACTAATCCGTCCACAAACTCGATTGACAAAGTCTCTATACGTTCTGACTCAATATCCACGGAAAACACGAGAAAAAGACCAACCTCTGTGTCTTTTTCGGAGCGATTTCGATACTTCCAAATTTCAGTACCGTCAGCATAGTTCATTTTGGAAACCGGCTCTCCAAAAGAGCTTCGCACCCAATCTTGGTCGCTACTACCCAACTCAAGTCTGGTAACATCGCCGTCGTCCCACGCCGTATGAATTGGTCTTGAATCTGAATCAACCGTCACCAAGCACCCTGTAAGCGTTAAACCCGCCGCCATCGCTATTATGTTTTTAATCATCCCGTTATCCCTCATTGACCTTATTCCTCATTGACCTAGGTGAAGTAGCAACTAAAAAGCTTTAAGTATCTGCTCATATCTAGTTAGACGTTGCACTTAGTAAAAGGTTACAGCTCACCATAAACTCTACGACCAGGTTTTTCTAAATTAAAGCTTATCGAAGCCATTTAACTGTCGAAAACATCATATAATTGCTCACTAAATATTCTTATAGCTGAACAACCAACCGGACTTACATGCTTTCTAAATTCAACCAACTTTTCCCCCTTTGGGCATTATTGCTTTGTATAACAGCATTCTTCACAAGCGGATTCTTCTCAGCTTTTGAAGCAGGCATCATTCCTTTGTTAGGAATGGTCATGTTTCTAATGGGGCTAAATCTTAAGACGATAGACTTTTTGCAAATTATTAAAGAGCCTAAGCCGGTTTTGGTCGGGGTAATGCTGCAGTTTGTATTAATGCCGGTATTTGCACTAACTCTGTCAGCTATGCTTCAACTGTCAAACCAATTGACTGTGGGCATGGTTCTGGTTGGCTGCTGCGCCGGTGGCACCGCCTCTAACGTCATCTGTTATTTGGCCAAAGGCGAACTCGCATTGTCCATAAGCATGACCCTAGCTTCTACCTTAATCGGGGTGATTCTTACTCCCGCGTTAGCAGCCTTTTATCTCTCTGAATCGGTAAGCGTAGATATATTTGGCATGCTACAAACGATGCTAAAGATAGTCTTAATGCCCCTTATTGTAGGATGCGCTATCAACCACTTTGCACCAGCCAAAGTAGCTGCAATTGAATTTCTACTACCAACTCTTGCGATTGCCTTAATACTAATGATTATCTCTATCATAGTTGCACTCAATGCAAATCGGCTCGCCGATATTGGTGTGGTGACCATGTTGGCAGTGGTTTTACACAATTTAGGAGGGCTAATGGGCGGCTTTTATATTAGTCGTTTATTTGGTTTCGACTTAAGAAGGAGCCAAACCATTGCCATTGAAGTTGGAATGCAGAATTCAGGACTCGGGGTAGCACTGGCATTACAGTATTTTTCTGCTACGGCAGCACTGCCCGGCGCACTTTTCAGCGTTTGGCACAATATTAGCGGCTCCTTACTAGCGTCACATTGGAGTAAAAAAAGGAGCTCTCTTGAATATATTTTACAGGATGATGAACTTAAAAAAACTGAGCCTTGAGAATGATTTTTTTGGAGGATTAATCTACTTCCCACCCTGCCCTTTATTGTGCAAGGAGCCCACCCATCAAGGCAGACCGCTAAACTTTCTACTCTTGAAGAATTGCCCCTGACTCTATTGAACTAACACCAGCGCAGGCACTGCGAATCGATAAGTCACATGGCGATTTTTACAGTGACGTGCTAAAGTTTTGTGTACTTTTACTGTGCACAACAAGTGATTAATTCAGCGATTTAGACAAGCACTGATATAAGTACTAATACAAATACTATCAAAGTCACGAGCACAGCGATTACTTGCCAGCGAAGTTTCTTAGCTGGCCAACCCACCGCAGGAGAAGAACAATGAAATTGATAAGCGCAATCATCAAACCCTTCAAATCTGATGATGTTCGCCAAGCACTGTCAGAAGTCGGAGTGAATGGAGTGACATTAACCGAAGTCAAAGGATTCGGCCGTCAAAAAGGACACACAGAACTCTATCGTGGCGCTGAGTATGTGATCGACTTTCTACCCAAAGTAAAATTAGAAGTCGCTGTATCTGATGACATAGCTGACCAAGTAATTGAAGCTATATGTGCCGCGGCTAACACAGGAAAAATTGGCGATGGCAAAATATTTGTCACCAATCTTGAGCAGGCCATTCGTATCCGTACCGGCGAAACCGGCGATGACGCTTTATAGATGAGTGATTAAATCAATGAATAATAAAACCAAAATATTCGCGCTCGCAGGGCTAGCTTTAGCATTCTTTCCTTCATTGGCGTCTGCTCAGGATGAACTCTCTGGAGCAAACACCGCTTGGATCCTTACCTCGACAGCACTCGTTCTGTTCATGACGCTTCCGGGCCTGTCACTTTTTTACGCGGGCCTTGTAAGAACCAAAAACGTACTATCTGTTTTGATGCAGTGTTTCTCCGTGGCGGTTGTCATTTCACTGCTGTGGTTAGTTGTTGGTTACAGTATTGCGTTCGGCCCGTCTGAATCTGCTTACTGGGGTGGCCTCAGCAAAATGTTTTTCAGCGGTGTCGTGGTCGATTCCATGTCCGGCGATATTCCCGAAACTGTATTCGCCTCTTTCCAAATGACATTTGCCATAATCACCCCTGCCTTGGTGGTAGGTGCATTTGTTGAACGTATAAAGTTTTCTTCAATGCTTCTTTTTAGCGTGCTGTGGACCTTAATCGTTTATTTTCCGGTTGCCAATTGGGTATGGGGCGGCGGCTGGCTAGGACAGCTTGGCCTGATCGATTTTGCCGGCGGCACTGTAGTGCATATCACTGCTGGAGTCGCAGCTTTGGTCTTTGCAATTGTTCTTGGACCTCGAGACGGTTTCTTAAAAACCCCTATGATGCCTCATAATCTCACTATGAGTTTCACCGGCGCAGGCATGCTCTGGGTGGGTTGGTTTGGCTTTAACGCAGGTAGCGCACTTGCCGCCGACGGTACTGCCGGAATGGCGATGCTGGTGACTCATCTTTCAGCGGCCACTGGCGCACTAACCTGGATGATTATTGAATGGCGCAAATACGGCAAGCCAAGCGGTCTCGGCGCTATCACTGGGATGGTTGCTGGCTTAGCAACGATTACTCCTGCCTCTGGATCAGTTGGGCCCGCCGGCGCATTAATTATCGGTCTCACCGGTGGCATCGTTTGCTATGTTTGCACCAACTATTTAAAGCAGAAACTGCGGGTTGATGACTCGCTGGATGTTTTCCCAGTGCATGGGGTTGGTGGAATTGTCGGCACTTTTCTAGCCGCTATTTTGGTTTCAGACAGCTTGGGAATCTTTAGCGGAAATGGCTATGCACAAGGCATGAATATGGGGTCCCAGCTTGGTGTTCAAATGCTTGGGATTGTCGTAGTTGCGCTTTATACAGCCGTTCTAACCTATTGGCTGATTAAGTTGGTTGGCATAATGACCAATGGCATACGTGTCACCAAAGATGAAGAACAGATTGGCTTGGATATTACTGACCATGACGAACAAGGCTACTCAATGTAGCCTTGTTCTAAGCCACCTACATGTAAAACGTAGTTAAAAAAGGCCGGAATCTTCCGGCCTTTTTTGTGTCCGCGACAAAAGACTGCGCTAGTTCAAGGAAGGAGTCGTTTAGCGCCGATGATATTTGATTATTCAAACAAGGGGCTGGGATGTTGGTTGCGAACAATCAGGGTCAAAGAACCGTGAACAAACAATAACCCAGCCCCTTACCGCCAGCTAAGCCAAATCAAGTTAAGTAAGGTCACGCCACAGGTGAAGACATTTCCCTCTCACCGGCCTTCGCCCTAATTGTTACATGAAACACCTTCGCCACTTAAGACCGCTCCTTAGTAGCCCTAATCTAATTGGGGTGACATGCTGAAACTTTGTGGGGATTCCTCACGCTCGGACACGTATGATTCGCCCTTTATTAGCCTGCCCTTCGCAAAACTCTGCGCTATATAGTTTTCTTAAGCGTCGTAATTGCGTAGACCAGCTTGTTTCCCGCCATATCTGTAAAGTGTGTTGCGATCAAACAGGTGCTTCGGCCATCCTTGATCAATTCGCCTTTAAGTATAAAGCGCGGACCTAGAACCGGTGCAAAATAGTCTATTCGCATATTCACAGTCGAAGACCACTTGAATTGCGATTCTTCGGTAAAAAGTGTGCGTACCGTGTAAATAGAAATCATATCTACATAGGTGCCGGTAAACCCTCCAAACAATTGATCTCTGGGATTAAGTAAATGCGCGGGCAAATGCACATCGACTTCTACTAACCCGCGCTCTTCGGTTAATACCTTCCATTTAGATGATTCGACTAGGTCACCAGCGCTATGACCAGGCTTCATGAATATAGGTGTCTCGTTAGCTACCTTAACTTCTCCCGACATTTCAGCTCCTTTGAGGGATAAAAATAGATCGCAGAAGTTTACCATGGAGGATGTTCAACCCGCTTGGCTTGAGTTCTAACGCGCGAGCACAAACCGTAAAACTCAAACCAAGCGCTTATCCTCTACGCACACATTAGCAACCAAAAAAGCCAATCAATTCGTGGTTTTCACCACAATAAGTGGCGAGAAGTTTCAATTAAGATCCAAGAGCCATTCTATAGCCCATCCTAAGCCATTGATAATTCAATGTAATTCAAGTTGGCAAGCTTATTGCTAACACCTGTATAGAGCAAGACAGCATAGCGCTTAAGCCCAAAACGGGCAAAAAATAAAAGAGGGTCACCATGCAGACTACTAATCATACCTTTCGTTTAAGTATCGCATCAGCGCTAGCGATTTTACTTAGCAGCTATTTAATCGACGCAAATGCCGAAGCAAATGAGGCTCTAGATATCTCAAAAATCAACAGTGGCATTCGCGTTGAAGAAAACCACAGAGTGGGTCATATCTCCTCGGTCAATGGCGGCATCAGAATTAAACGCGGCGCAATCGCGTCTGAAGTTGACACTGTGAATGGCGGTATTGATATAGAAGATGATGCCGAAATAGATGCGGCAGAAACAGTAAACGGAGGCATAGATGTTGGTGAAAATGTCACCATTAATGGCTCACTAAAAACGGTAAACGGCAGAATTAGAACCAATCCCGGCACAACTATTCGCGATGAAGTGGTTACTGTAAATGGGAAGATCCGGCTACGAAATACCAAAGTCGGGTCAGACGTTCAAACCTCAAATGGTGACATTGAAGTACGCTCCGGCAGTACAATCGGAGGCGACATCATCGTGAAATCAAGATCTTCTTGGATTGGACGGCTATTTAACTTCAATAACCGGCTTAGCGATTTAGTCATCGATGTCGACTCGGTTGTCGAAGGTGACATTCACCTCTACAGAGAAGTAAATCTTAGAATAGACGCTGGCGCACGAGTGGGCAATATTATCGAGCACTATTAGGAAATTGTGCTTAAACCTGCAAGACCAGTTACCAGCTTACTCGAGGTTCAAGCTAGCAACTGCTTTTTTTACAACAGGCTTTGACAAATTAAAGCCCAGTTAATCTTCTTTTTGGTAGTGTCCCGTGAGCATGCCCGTAGCGAGAACATCGCCACCGATAGCCTCTAACATTTCTACTTTATTAAGGCCCTCAGGAAGCATCAGCGCGGCATCTAATGCATAGATTTTAAAATGGTAGGCGTGAAGCTTGCCGTCAGCCGGTGAACGAGGACCAAAATAACCTGCACGGCGCAGGCCGTTGAGCCCGTTTATCATACCGCCTAAGCCTTCAACATCGGTTACGACTGCATCTTTAGTTAAGTTTCCCGGCAGACCATTTGCACCAGCAGGTATATTGTAAGCAACCCAATGCACAAAAGGCTCTGGCATTGGCACTACAGGGTCATCCATCACAAGTGCCAGTTGAACTGTGCCAACAGGCAAATTGGAGCAAGCCAAGTCAATAGAATGGTTATCCCCATAAGCGCTGTA
Source organism: Glaciecola sp. (assembly GCA_047628735.1). GTDB lineage: Bacteria > Pseudomonadota > Gammaproteobacteria > Pseudomonadales > Pseudohongiellaceae > UBA9145. Next base: position 10,825 of record JBLHVT010000016.1, on the reverse strand, counting down.
ATTCTCAGGAAGTTTTCCATGATGCTCGAATGCGCTGCTGCTTATTACGATACTGTCTTCCATTTCTGCAGCATTCAAAGCTATGCCACTTAAACATGTCGCCTAATACAACGTCCTTGTAACTAAACTTTTGAAGCTTGTAAAAATAGAACGCTGACTTCTACTGCTCATATCTCGCGCTCTCTTTAGATTTTTTAAAATTTTCATATCTCCTATCACTTACCCCTAACCTAAAACTCTTAAATCTTGGCTTTCGTGCTTACGTACTCTGCTTGCTCTGCTCGCTCACGCAGCAGAAACTTTTGTACCTTGCCTGTAGAAGTTTTTTCAATAGGACCAAAAACTATTTTCTTTGGTATTTTAAAGCCTGCCAGCTCTTCTCTGCAGTATGCCACCAGCTCAGCGACATCTAGCTCTGCACCGGCTTTTATGCTGACAAATGCGCAAGGCACCTCCCCCCATTTTTCATCCGTACTGGCGACCACCGCCGCTTCAAGAACCTTTGGGTGTTTGAACAATACTGACTCGACTTCCAGCGAAGAAATGTTTTCTCCTCCGGAAATTATAATATCTTTAGAACGATCCTTAATCTGGACATAGCCATCGGCATGCCATACCGCCAGGTCTCCAGAGTGAAACCAACCACCGGCAAAAGATGCTGCCGTGGTTTTGGGGTTTTTTAGATAGCCCTTCATCACCAGATTACCGCGTATGAAAATCTCTCCCATTGTGATGCCATCTTTTGGCACAGGCTTTAACGTTTCAGAATCCGCTACCATCAACTCATCTTGCAGCGGTGCCCGCACGCCTTGCCTAGCTAATAACTCTGAACGATCATCTATGCTGAGATCTGACCAGCTATCCTGTGGCGCACAAACCACGCAAGGTCCATAGGTTTCAGTTAAACCGTAGACGTGGGAAACACTAAAACCCATTTTCTCCATACCGGCAATCACAGCCGCAGGCGGCGCTGCTCCGGCAGTCATCGCCGACACATGATGCTCTATACCCTCTTTTAATTCATCAGCAGCGTTGATTAAAGTGTTTAGCACAACCGGCGCACCACAAAAATGTGTGACCTTATATTTTTTAATCGCGTCAAAAACAGCCTCGTCTCTAACATGACGCAGGCACACGCTCGTGCCAACCATAGCGGCCAAACCCCAAGGAAAGCACCAGCCATTGCAATGAAACATTGGCAGTGTCCAAAGGTAAGTCGGATGAGCAACCATATTCCAGCATAGCGCATTTGAAATAGCGTTTAGGTAAGCACCGCGGTGGTGAAACACCACACCTTTTGGATCTCCAGTTGTTCCAGAGGTGTAGTTCAAAGAGATAGCTTGCCATTCGTCTTTGATTTGAAAACAACGATAATGGGAATCACCATTGGCTATGAACTCCTCATAATTTATCTCGGCTATCAATTCTCCACCTTCAAAAGACGGATCATCAATATCAATTACTAATATTTCATGTGCAACTAATCCTAACGCAGCCTTTATAGTTGCACTATATTCACGATCAGTGAACAGTACTTTAGTTTCAGCATGTTCTAAAATAAAAGCAATTGCCTTAGCGTCTAATCTCACGTTCAGCGCATTGAGTATTGCGCCGGTCATCGGCACGCCATAATGTGCTTCAAATGTTTCAGGCGTGTTCGCCCCCATGAAGGACACGGTATCTCCCTCACCAATACCAATCTTGTTAAGTGCTGAGGCAAGCAAACAACAGCGCTTATACGTCTCTTTCCAGGTGAATTGAGTATCGCCGTGAATCAGCGACAACTTATCGGGATAAACACTTGCAGCGCGCTCAAGAAAACTTAGTGGGGTCAGTGCAGCAAAATTAGCGTCATTTTTATCTAATGACTGCTCATAAATATTGGTGTCACTCATATCGTCGTTTTATCCTTTTGTATTTCCTGAAGTCTTTTCCCAGAATTCTATTTCTATGACTCTAGATTTCTGGTCCTAAAGTTATAGAGTGGCTTACAAATCCCATCAAAGGCCATTGGATTTCAATGATAGGCTGCGCTAGCCGTTTGTTGAAGAGTATCCCATTAGCGCTTTCATGCTCAACTAGCTCAGCGATATCAGTTTATGCCCTACTATGTCAGTTAAGGTTTGACTGTCTCAGCTTAGATCCTACCATTTAAATTAAGGCCCACATGTAAAACAGCTCCATGCGCAATTTTTCTATTCCCGTTCTAACAATCCTCTTAAACAATGCAGCCGTTGCTAGAATTACTTATCGATCCAACCATCATCGTTTTTCCTGCCGCTTTTGTATGATTTGCGGTCAAAGAAGTCATCCTACTGCGGCATATTGACTCATCATCATTGAAAATCGCTCACTGCAACAAAGGTTTGGGGTAGAATATTCTAATGACACAAATACGAGCCGTATCGGCCTTCTTCAGCAACCTCATGCTAGACAATCTTGATGAGCGCAGTTCCATTCGGCAAGGCTTACAACGCCTGCTGTTACTGCGATCCTTTGTCGCCGCCAGCGGGCTCGTTATTTTCTTGCTTTTTCAGGCCCTGTCTAACCTGCAAGGGCCTGTAGCATTTATTTTAAGCATTGTTATGGCAATATTTGCATCAGTGATCTTTGGCATTTGGAGACTGCGTGCCGCGAGTGTTATTAGCAATGCCGAAGTTTTTGGCCACTTGCTGTTTGATGTCTTTTTCTTAGTTTTATTACTAGTAAACACTGGCGGCGCCAGCAACCCGCTGATTTCCTATTTATTAGTACTGTTAGCTGTCACAGCTACCTTACTTCCAAAACCCTATGTCAACAGCTTCGCAATTAGTGGTATCGCAATCTATACGTTTTTCATTTTTCTCGATTTTCAAGTTGAACACCAACAGAACATGGAGGGTCAGGAAATGTCCTTTCAGCTGCACTTGGTTGGCATGTGGGTGATTTTTGTAGTGAGCGCAATTCTTATCAGCGTTTTTATCACTCGAATGGCAAGCACGATTAAGGTCAGAGAAGCGACCCTCGCAAAATCGCGAGAAAATGAAATACGTAACGAGCAGTTAGTTGCAATCGGCACACTGGCAGCTGGCACCGCTCACGCCTTAGGCACGCCATTATCTACTATGGCGGTGCTACTCACTGAGTTAGACCGCAGTCATGTAAATGATCTAAACATCAACGATGTCAAAGAAGATATCTCGTTGTTGAAACAACAGGTGACTCGCTGCAAGAATTCCTTAGCGGAACTTACTCGTTACTATAATAAAGACAGCAGCGAATCTAACCTCCCGGTACTGCTGTCAGTATTCAGCGCTGAAATTATGGATTACATAATCAATATCCACCCCACTTCAAAAATTGATTTTGATACTGCCTGCGCACCTGATATCAAAGTAGCATCGGATTTAAGCCTAAAGCACGCTATTATCAATATCATTGAAAACAGCATAAAGGCAGCTAATAACAAGGTTCTGGTAAAATTTAGCACATCAGAGTCAATAACTGACCAACTAGAAATAGCGATCACTGACGATGGGCCGGGGATCCCGGCTGAGGTTTTGGAAAAAGTAGGGGAGCCCTTTATTTCTATGCGAAAGGAAAGTATGGGAATAGGTATATTTCTTGCCAACGCTGCGGTTCAAAAACTCAACGGCACCATAGAACTATTCAATCTCAAGCAAGGCGGCGCGAAAACATTGATTAAGCTTCCGCTTCCAACCTCGATGGCGACATGAACAAAGAAAAAGACACGATATTATTAGTCGAAGACGATGATGTTTTTTCTAGGGTCATCTCTCGCGCTCTTGGTCATCGCGGTTACGAGGTTTTCCATGCAGCACAGGTAGACTCTGCCATCGCGCTCATTGAGACGAAGTCCTTGGACTATGCGATTCTAGATTTAAACTTAGGTGGACATACCTCTCTTGAGCTCATCCCCCTATTAAAGGAAGCAAATTTATCAATTAGAATTTTAATCCTCACGGGCTATGCGAGCATCGCAACCGCAGTTGAAGCAATTAAATTAGGAGCAGACAACTATCTGGCCAAACCTGCCGACACCGATGAAATCGTCGCGGCACTCATTGAAAAGCCTGCCGGGCAAGCGCGAAAAACAGATGCCAACATGGAACCTATGTCAGTAAGGCGTTTGGAGTGGGAGCATATACAAAAAGTACTAATGGAGAACGAAGGTAATATTTCAGCCACGGCAAGGCACTTAAAAATGCACCGCCGCACGCTGCAGCGAAAACTCCAAAAACGACCAGTCGCCGAATAGAAACTAATTTCGCTTCATCCGTCGTGTTTAAACAAAACCAAAAACATCTAGCAAGTTGGGGACTTATCACCTCGACGCTTATCAGCGTGAGGGGTTAGGCTATCCTAGACCCAGCAACTCATAAATCCATAAACCGATAGCCCGATAGCCTTAACCACCTTTCCTCACGAACGCAAGACGCTCAATGCGCAAAGCTAAACACCGTAACCAATAAAACTCCCTGACGAAGGTCGCCTATAGCGACCCCAAGCAGAGTAAATACACCAATGCAGACATAAGCCTTATTAGGTGGTGTCGTAAGGTGGAGCCCAAAGCCGATTTAAACCCCATTTCTAAGGCACTAATCATGGCGGCTAATCCAGCAGAAAAAATCCAACCGCTGCGTAATACCACAGCTCGTTTGCAGCGGAAAACACCCTCGAAATATAGACTGGCGCGCTAGAGCTTCTATTTAGCTATCGGCTAGCGGCGAGTTAACGGCGCCATCGTAAGATGACGGCCGCCGTCCAGCATCATTGTCTCGCCAGTAACTATTTGCGGACCCGTAATAAAATACAGGATACCGTCGGCGACACTTTCCGGTGTCGCTGTGGCGCCAAGGGGTGCATTTTTGATATTGAAGTCCATGACTTTTTTATATTGCTCTTCTCCCAGCCCTTCCAGCAACCAATCCCCGGCAATAAACCCAGGACACACAGCATTTATGCGCATTGAAGGCCCCAGCGCCCTAGCCAATGATAAAGTCATTGTCACCATCGCGCCTTTAGATGCCGCATAAGCCACTGAACTGCCAATACCCGTCACCCCTGCTGTGGATGCCACGTTAACCACTGCACCTGCGCCCTCGAGTTTTTCCATAGCTGGCGCCACAGCTCTAATCATTTGAAAAGCTCCAACCACATTAACTCCATAAATGCGCTGGAAATCTGCAGCATCCAGCCCCTCAAGGTCACTGTGTTCGACAAATTTAGTTGTGCCCGCGTTATTAACTAAAATATCGATGCGACCCCACTGGCTCAGAGCAGCCTCTGCCATGGCCCGACAATCGCCATCTTCAGCCACATTGCCTTTAAAAATAATAGTCTCTCCTCCGAGCGCTTTACAAGCAGCAGCTGTTTTTTTGGCACCTGCTTCGTTGGAATTGTAATTTATGAGTACCCTGCAGCCTTTTGATGCCAGCAGCTCAGCGGTAGCGGCGCCTACGCCGCTGCTGGAGCCTGTCACTATAGCGACTCTTTCCTGTAACTCTTTCACTCGATACTCCGTCAATTAGTTAATGTAGTAGCCTTTAAAAGTACCATAGTTTAGCTAAAAACCCTGTCTTGGACAGAGCACCGGTAGCTGCGATGAAGCGATTCGATAAAACCGTTGTTAGCCTTTGCATTCAGTCTTCATATGGTTACAATACGTAACACTTTTAAGGGCGCACAAATCCCTTAACAGCACTACAATCCTTTACAATTTGCCTCATGTAGGCTGTTTTAACAATTAGAGAAAATTAGTCAATACATTCTGGCATCTGTGTTATGACGGATATCGTATTGATGGTTACTCATTTGGTGAAAGCAGCGGCTCTTAGCAGCTGCTTCTGCGTCAGTGAGTATTACTAGGAGATTTGAGTGAAAAAGCAGCAATTGGTAGCAATAACCATTTTCGCAGTGGTTGTCATCTGGATGATAGTGCCTAGAAACGCAGACCGCAGCAGCGCGGACTTGAACGGGCCCGCACGCACCATTCAAGCAATCTCCGAAGGACAATCGGCCAGTGAAAGCCCTGATGTCATTACAGTAAGAGCTATCCGCGTCTCTCCTCAAAGCTACAATGACAAAATTCGCGTGCGCGGCAGAACTCAGGCTTATCGCCAAGTTGATGTGCGCGCAGAAGTTGCTGGCCGAGTAATCGGTGAGCCTATCCCAAGAGGCGCCAGAGTTAGTGCGGGTGACACCCTCTGTGAAATCGCGGTGGACAATCGTGACGCTGCCCTTTTAGAAAGTGAAAGCCGCTTGCAGCAAGCCCAGTTTGAATATAATGCTTCTGCTGATCTGCAGGGTAGAAAGTTGCAATCAGAAGTTGCCGTTGCTCAATTTAAAGCGGCGCTCGACTCTGCTAAGGCTGGGGTCGCTCGAGCCGAGCTTGCCCTGAAGAATACCAAAGTCGTTGCACCATTTGATGGTGTGGTGGAAATGAGAGCTGTCGAAATGGGTGATTTACTGAACGTAGGCGCTGTCTGCGCTACTGTTTTGGACGATAGCCCCATGTTGCTAGTTGGGCTCGTACCAGAACAGAATATTTCCTCACTGGCACTAGGCTCTCGAGTTAACGCCCAGTTGCTGACCAACGAAATTATTAGCGGCAAAATCACCTATATCGCACGCAGTGCAGATGACATCTCTAGAAGCTACCGCATCGAAGCCGAGGTAGATTCAAACGAATATAACCTGCGAGCAGGTGTGACTGCCGAGATTCTCGTGCAGGCAGCAATTCTTCAGGCACACCTTATTCCCGCTTCAGCACTGACTCTCGATGATAATGGCTCTATCGGCGTTAAGCTGATCGATGATCAAGGTAATGTAGGTTTTAGCAACGTGAGCATCGTTGGCGATGATACCGGCCTGCTTAACCCGGGTATTTGGATTACCGGTCTCAATGGCGATATCAATTTAGTGACCGTTGGTCAGGAAATAGTCTTTCCGGGGCAGCAAGTTGAAAGTAATTTTGAGTGGTCTAACAACTAGCCACAAGATTCGAACTAGGAGTTATTAACACAATGACAAGTTATATAGACGCCGCTATATCGCGAGCGAGAACGACTCTGAGTATTTTTGTAGCGATAATGCTGACCGGGTTCGTCTCCTACTTATCTATTCCAGTTGAGTTAAACCCTGACGTTGAAGTCCCCATTATTGTCACAACAATTATTTTTAACGGCATCTCACCTGAGGATGCAGAGAGATTGCTGGCGAAACCTGCCGAACTCGAACTCAAAACTTTAGACGGCATTACCTCTATCAGCTCGTTTTCAAGTGAAAATGCAGCAACTATAATTACCGAATTTGATATCGATTTCGACTCACAGTTTGCCCTTGCCGAAGTGCGCGATGCGGTTAATCGAGCCAAAGCCCGTTTTCCACAGGAAACAGAAGAACCAATTTTTCAAGAGGTATCAGCAGCCTCAGTGCCCGTTGTCACTATTGCTATCGGGGGCGAAGGTGTCTCGGAACGCACCTTACTTCGAATAGCAGAAAACCTACAGCGAGAGATTGAAATTCTTCCTTCGGTCTTAGAAGCCAACATGGTTGGCAACAGAGAAGAGCTATTAGAAGCGGTGATTGACCCGGCTAAACTTGAAACCTACGGCATTCCCAATAGCGCTATAGTACAAGCGGTAACTAACAACAATCGCCTCATTGCCGCTGGCCAAGTGGACACCGGCCAAGGCAGCTTCTCAATCAAGGTGCCAGGTTTAATTGAAAATGCCAACGATCTATTTGAGTTGCCGCTTGCCTCAACCAGCCTAGGGGTTCTTACGGTTGCCGACATTGCTGATGTCAGACGCACATTTAAGGATGCTACGAGGTATTCTTATGCCAACGGCTCACCCTCAATCTCTCTTAACGTGCAAAAGCGCAAAGGCCAGAATCTGGTTGAGACCATGGAGCAGATTGATGCAGTAGTTAAGGAAATTCGACCAAGCCTGCCACCGGCAGTCACACTTTCCTACATCAATAATACGGCGCCTTTGGTGCTTGAACAGAACCTTGGCCTCCAAGGCAACATGGCAACTGCCATGATTTTAGTTCTAATTGTGGTGATTGCTTCAGTGGGTGTTCGCTCGGGATTAATCGTTACTTTAGCCGTACCTTTCTCGTTTTTCTTTGCCTTCATCATCATCAGCTTGCTGGGCTTCACCTATAACTTTATGGTGATCTTTGGCCTGCTGCTAGGACTAGGCATGTTGATCGACGGCGCCATCGTGATGGTCGAATACGCAGACCGAAAGATGGCCGAGGGTTTGGGTGCACATGCCGCCTACCGTGAAGCAGTAAAAAGAATGTTCTGGCCCATCATGGCCTCAACCGCCACTACCTTAGCAGCATTTTTACCCATTATGTTCTGGCCTGGTGTCGCCGGTCAGTTTATGAGTTATTTGCCCATCACTGTATTTGCTGTGCTGATTGGCTCATTATTTTATGCCCTGCTATTTGCACCAACTATTGGCGCACTGATCGGTCGTTCCACCGATGCTAGTAACTCCCATTCGCTGCAATTGGAGAAAGGCAATGCTGACGAAGCAACTGGTATCACCGGACTCTACGCCAAGGTTCTTGGGGTTGCCGTACGCATGCCAATCATCGTGTTTTTCGCAAGCATATTTACCCTCGTCTCCATCGTCTGGGCATATGGCCAGTACGGCAAAGGCGTAGAATTTTTTACCAGTGTTGAGCCAAGTCAAACTCAGGTTCAGGTTTTTGCACGAGGTAATTTTTCGCCGGGTGAGGTGCGCGATGTAGTATTGGACGTCGAACGTAGAATCACCGAAGTTGGATATTACAAAGCCATTGTGACCCAGTCTGGCGCCGGCCAGCAGCTTGGCGGTGACCAACAGACTGCGCCAGACCTTATTGGCAGCATTTTTATTGAGATGACCGACAGACGTGATCGTGACCTCGATGGTTTTGAAGTTGAAAACCGCTACCGAGACGCTATTACAAACATACCTGGCGCACGCGCAGAAGTAGCGTCCCTTGAGCAAGGACCTCCAGTCGGTAAAGAAATTCAAATAGAACTGTCTGGTGACGACCTTGACGCGCTTTTCGCCGAAGCCACTAGAATCCGCAATCATATGGAAACCGAAATGGGCGGCGACCTCATCGATATCGATGACACCGCTCCGGTACCAGGCATCGAATGGGAGATAGTTGTTGATCGCGCCCGAGCTGCGATGCTTGGTGCCAGCATGGCCGAGATCGGCACGGCTATTCAGTTGATGACCAACGGAATATTCATGGGCGACTATCGACCAGACGATAGTGAAGAAGAGGTTGAAATTCGGGTTCGCTATCCCGCGGAGTATCGCGGCATTTCTCAAATGGATACGATACGAATCAGCACCGCAAACGGGCCAGTGCCTATCAGCAGTTTTGTAACCCGAGTCGCCAGACCCAAAGTTAGCTCTATTCAGCGAGTCGATGGCAGCAGGGTTGTCTATGTTAGAGCAAACCCAGCACCGGGCATCGTTTCCGATAACAAGCTGCAAGAGCTTGCAGTTTATATGGAAGAGAACCCTCCGCGTTCGGGTGTTGTTTATAGCTTCCGCGGAGCCAACGAAGAGCAAGCTGAATCGGCAGCATTCTTAGGGCAAGCGTTCTCACTTGCATTAGTGTTGATGGCAATTCTTTTAGTGACGCAGTTCAATAGCTACTACCAAGCCGCCCTTATCTTATCTTCGGTATTACTTTCCACGGCGGGCGTGTTGCTTGGCCTGCTAACCACAGGACAAACCTTCAGTGTGATATTAACTGGTATAGGAATCGTGGCATTAGCGGGGATTATTGTTAATAACAATATTGTACTCATCGATACCTTCAATGTGCTGCGTAGTGACCACCCCGATTGGACAATTCACAAAGTAATTGTAACCACCGGAGTCCAGCGCCTACGTCCAGTGTTCTTAACTACCTTTACGACCGGTTTTGGTCTATTGCCATTGGCAATGCACGTATCGGTAGATTTGATCGGGGCAGAAATTGAAGTTGGCGGACCGATTACTTCCCAATGGGTGAGCTTAGCGTCTGCCATCGTGTTTGGACTTTCCTTTGGCACCATCCTCACCCTGATTGTGACACCTGCGATGCTGGCGTTACCAAACAGACTTAGAGAGCTAATTGCTAAGCTGCCTAAATTAAGTAAAGTGGTTAAGTTGCCGTCAAAACCAAAACCGGTAACATAGAGCCATACATTTTCGTAACCGCGGCAGCATTACAGCCTAGTAAGCTGCCGCTAAAAAATCGCTACAGCCACCCTAGGTGATTAAGTTTATAGTCAACTTCCACGCGACGCGTACACCCATACTCGGAGACCGCGCCTAGGCTCAATAATCTAGACTTGCTGAATTGAGCTCATCGCTTAAGCTTCACACTAGGAGATATCAATGGCCCCACCTGATGGCTTTGAGCCCCATTTCAAAAAGAGCGCAATGACGAACCCCTGGGAGCCACTGTATTCCAAACGAGAGAAAGAGCGAGTAACAATTGGCTTAACCGCTGGCGAACAGCACTGCAACTCTCGGGGGTTCGTTCATGGCGGGCTAATTTCCACTCTGGCAGACAATGCCATCGGCCTGTCTTGCGCAGCGCACCACAGCGATCTGGGCGGCCTGGTCACACTTAGCCTTCATGTGGATTTCGTCAGTGTCGCGAAACAAGGCGACTGGCTGGAATTTAAAACGGTATTTGTTAAACCTGGGCGCTCTGTCGATACCGCTCAAGGTCAGGTTTTTGCTAATGGGAAAGTCTGTGCTTTGGTTAGCGCTACGTTCAAAGTTATGTGCAAAACAAGCTCGTAATA
>JBLHVT010000015.1:0-36499 GCA_047628735.1 Glaciecola sp. | reverse complement strand
ATATTGCGAGGCCATACCCTCTAACTCTAGTTTGGGCATAAACTCTAACGCTGCCAGTCCGCCGGCAAAAGAAATCATCCCTGGTTTGTCGATAACTGATAGAATCTCGCGAATAAGAGATGGTTTTAGATTGTCGATTCTATTGGACAAACGCAGCATAATACCGCTCCCAAAACATACCGATAACAACCCTCACAACTAGGTCAATGTTATTTACCTTTTAACAGAAGTTTAACCTGAATTTTTATTAAGTAAATATGCTTGACCAATTAAATCAAAAAGAATTGCTGGAAGCGATAGAGTTATTCTACTTCTCTTATCGATCATTTACCGCCGGCCCAGATCAGATACTGCAGAATCAAGGACTGGGCAGAGTTCACCACCGAATTCTCTATTTTGTCGGTCGCAACCCTCACATCAGTATTAATGAGCTGCTAAAAATACTTCAAGTAAGCAAACAAGCACTTAACCCACCGCTGCGTAAGCTGATTGAATTGGAGTTAATATCTCCCCAGCGATCAGAAAATGACCGGCGTATAAAACAGCTGATCCTAAGCAAGAGGGGACAAGCGTTAGAGAACAAGCTTACCAGTACACAGCTGCAACATCTTGAGAATGCGTTTACCGGCAGTAAAAACAGCTCACTTAAAAACTGGAAAGAATTGATGCTACAAATATCATTGACCGGCCCCGCGATTAAGAAATAGGAGCCCGTTAGGCCAATAAAGCATTTTTGGAACAAACAGAGCCGAGAATTACGCACGTGTCTTTTTGTAGGAATTTAAACTGTTAATGCAAAAAATCGCAAGAGCCAGCCAAATCAATGTGAATGTGACGATTTCGGTGGCGCCAAAATCCTCGTCATAGAGCAGGATTGCCAATAGAAAACTAACGCTCGGCGCAATATATTGAAACAGACCCAATGCTGTTAGAGTCAAGCGCTTGGCAGCTGCCGCAAAGACGATTAGAGGAAATGCCGTAACGGCCCCAGAAAGTACTAAAAGTATATCGAGGCTAGCACTGAGTTTCAGGAAGACACCCTCACCACTGCTTTGTAAAACTATCAGATAGCCTATTGCGATAGGCATAAGAATAAGTGTTTCTACTGTTAGGCCAACAAAGGGATCAACATCTATTTTTTTTCTTACCAAGCCGTAGCCGCCAAAACTAAATGCCAGAGTCAATGCGACCCAAGGTGCCTGCCCAAACATCAATAACTGATTTAAAACCCCCAATGCGGCTATTCCGATGGCGAGCATCTGCAGCCTGTTAAGGCTTTCCTTTAACACCACGGTTGCAAGAAAAACACTGACCAGTGGGTTGATGTAATAACCCAAACTGGTCTCCAGTACTCGCTCACTGTTTATAGCCCATATAAAAACAAACCAGTTTACCGATATGAGAAATGCAGACAGCGCCAACGGCGCTAGCCGCCTTGCACTTTTCAGAGTCGCAAAGAAGTCATCAAGTTTGCCGAGTAATTTTAGCAGTACAACAAGAATCATAACCGACCAGATGATCCGATGTGACAGAATCTCACCTGGGCCTGCTGCATCGATGGTTTTAAAGAAAACCGGTATTAGGCCCCAGAAGCTAAAGGCAGTTACCGCGAGAAAGGCTCCTTGTTTTACATTTGGAGAAGTCATTGCTGGATTTCGTGGCGTCTTTTAGTGACCGCGCTTAGATTGGCGGTATTAGGTTTTATGAATAGGGTGTCGGAGTAAATACAGAACATTTACTCCGACACCGGTGATTTTACTTTTGCTCCAACACTGGTGTTTCAGTATTAGAACACTCCGACTTCGCTATTTCTTCGTCATAGCGTTCTTTAGCAAGTCTCCCAGTGTGCCAGCTTTGACTGGTGCTGCTGCCTGAGGCGCGCGAGTAGAACGCGGCGGCGTTCGAGCCCTGTTGTCGGCTGCTTGTTTGGGCTTATCCCCTGCCGGCACTAGTTCGTCATCCAGGCGCATAGTGAGTGCAATACGCTTTCGCTGGATGTCCACTTCCATTACTTTTACTTTGACGACATCTCCGGTCTTTACAACAGTATGAGGATCTTTTACAAAGCTGTTAGCAAGTGCTGAAATATGCACTAGGCCATCTTGGTGAACACCTATATCTACAAAAGCGCCAAAATTGGTGACATTAGTAATTACGCCCTCCAAAACCATGCCCGGTTTCAGATCTTTGATAACCTCAACGCCCTCTTTGAAGTCGGCCGATTTAAACTCAGGCCTTGGATCGCGACCTGGCTTTTCTAACTCCGCTAAAATATCTACAACCGTCGGCAAGCCGAACCTTTCATCAATAAAGTCTGCTGGTTTCAACTTTTTTAAGAATGCTGCATCGCCTATAATCTCGTTAATTGTCCTATTATTTGCGCTGCTAATTCTCTCCACTACGCTATAAGATTCTGGATGCACAGCAGACGCATCCAATGGGTTATCGCCATTAACGATTCGAAGAAAGCCCGCAGATTGCTCAAAACTCTTTTCGCCAAACCGCGGAACTGCTTTGAGATCCTCTCGGCGCTTGAACTCACCGTGTGTATTTCGATGGGTGACAATATTAGATGCAATTGAGCTACTTAACCCGGCGACTCTTTGTAACAACGGAGCCGACGCCATATTCACATCTACGCCAACGGCATTAACACAGTCCTCAACTACCGCGTTCAGCGCTTGACCTAATTTTAGCTGACTTACGTCGTGTTGATATTGACCTACTCCAATTGACTTAGGTTCAACTTTCACTAGTTCAGCCAATGGGTCTTGTAATCGGCGCGCTATAGAAATAGCACCACGAACGGTGACATCTAAGTCCGGGAACTCTTCTCTGGCGATATCTGAAGCCGAATACACAGAAGCACCAGCCTCACTTACCATAGCTTTTTTTAGACCTAGCTCAGGATGGCGCTTAATTAGATCGCCAACTAGTTTATCTGTTTCTCGAGAGGCGGTGCCATTTCCGATGCTTACTAGCTGTGCTTTGTGCTTTTTAGCAAGTTTGGCCAGGACATCGATGGACTCGTCCCAGTTGTTTCTCGGTGCATGTGGAAAAATCGCCGTGTCTTCTAGATATTTCCCGGTCTGGTCGACGATAGAAACTTTAACCCCAGTTCGAAGACCCGGGTCCAAGCCGATAGTAATTTTATTTCCGGCAGGAGGTGCCAGCAATATTGCTTTCATGTTTTCGGCGAAGACTCGAATCGATTCTTCGTCAGCAGTTTCTCGCAATTGCCCTAACAAGTCTGACTCTAAGCGAGTTAGTAATTTAATTTTCCAAGTCCAACGGACAGCTTCTAGCAACCATTTATCCGCTGCTCTTTTTTTGTCCTCAATTGCAAAACGCTTACAAATCATCGCCTCGCAGGGATCAAGCGTTTTGACAGCACTATCTTCTGTTTTGAGGTGAGAGATTAGTGACACTGCAAGAAAGCCTTCCTTACGGCCTCGAAATACCGCTAAAGCCCGATGCGGTGGAATCTTTTTGAGCTGCTCGTCATATTCAAAATAGTCTCTAAACTTTTCTGCTTCGTTTTTCTTATCCTCAAAAACCCTAGACTGCAGGTAGCCGTAGTCCCATAAATAGCCGCGCAGCTGACCACTTAACTCAGCATTTTCGCTCCACCGCTCCATAAGAATTTGTTTGGCCCCATCAAGGGCTGATTTACTGTCCTCAACGCCCTTGTCTTTGTTTATAAATGGCTCGGCAGCCGACTCAGGGTTGAGAGTTGGATCAGCATAGAGCTGGTCCGCTAATGGCTCTAATCCTGCTTCTAAAGCAATCATTGCTTTAGTTCTTCGTTTTGGCTTATAGGGCAGATAAATGTCTTCGAGCTCGGCTTTTGTCTGCGCAGCTTGGACTTGTTTCTCAAGTAGAGGAGTCAGTTTTTCTTGCTCACCAATGCTGGACAAAATAGTTTGTTTACGGTCTTGCATTTCCCGGAGGTAATGAAGCCTTAACTCTAAGTCTCTAAGCTGTAAATCGTCTAGACCTCCCGTGGCTTCTTTACGGTAGCGAGAAATAAAAGGAACGGTAGCGCCTTCGTCCAGAAGAGTGATTGCTGAGCTAACCTGCTGGGTTTTTACCTTTAATTCTTCAGCAATTTTTTGAACTATATCCATAGTGAAATCTAATTTCCTTATTATTTAAAATCGACAATAAGCACTCACAGAGTATCGCCGCGCATTCTGCGACAGAGCCTCTAGATGTGCAATGCCTAAACGATTTATCTATTTGAAAAGCGAAAAAATACAGCCTAAATATGAATTACACAGCGCTGGCGAAAATAACCAGAAACCTTGCGTCTTAGCCTATCTTTTATATTTTCGGGAGCACAGGTCACATTATACATAAAAGGCAGAAGGCCTACCGCTATTGGCCTGTGGAGCGAAAAAATGCCAGCCAACGATCTTCACACGACTTGGCTCAAATATTGCTGATATAGAGTGCAGTAGTAAAGCACATCAACAATACCACCTAAAAGAAATGGAAAAGGAAAAGACACATGGCTGAGTTGGACACATCTGAACCGTCTCCTGAACTGTCACCTGAACAAGCAGAATCTGATAATTCTCGCCGCTACAGCAGCGACGAAGTCGCCGACATCATTAGACTCAGTCTACAAGATGAGAATCGAAATTCAGAGAACAGTATTGACCATAAAGAACTCATTTCAATCGGCAAAGAAGTGGGTGTAAGCCAAGAACAAATTATTCGCGCCGTCGGCCTTTTGGAGGACGAGCATCAAACCAAGGACAAAGAACGATTACTTTGGCTGCGCTTCAAAGGCCACTGCTTTACTTTTGTTTTCGTTAATCTAGTGTGTGTATCTATCAACGTTTTAACCGGTACAGAGAGCTTCTGGGCGGGCTATGTGCTTTTTGGTACCGGGCTATTTTTACTCGGCCATTATGCAGGACTTCGATATGCACCTGACTTTGTAGAAATGGCAATCGAGAGAACACGGACACATGCTTTTGGTCACCCACAAATGTCAGTTGCAGCGGACGCTAATGTTAACTTTACAGTATCGGATCCCTCTGGGTTAATGGAGTCGACGGGGCTCGTTTATATAAAAGATGGACAATTACATCTCGAATATCAAACCAGCGATTCGATTCTAGGCCTACTTAGAACCGGCATTAAATCTGTAGAAGTCAATTTTGCGGATATTAGTCAGTCTTGCTTAGAACATAAATTCTGGAGCTCGGAATTAGTCTTGCGGGGTAACAGTATGCGGGTTTTTGGCAGCGCTCTAGGAAGTTCTTCTGGCACGTTAAGACTCAAGATAAGTAAAGAATATCACAGTGCCGCCTTAAACCTTTTGAGTCAGTTGAGGCAATAGGCAGAGCCGGAGAATCTCTAATAACATCTATTATCGGCGATCATTGGTGTCGCAGTGATTACTCTGACATCTTCAGATTTCGACACCTATACCCCGTTTAAACTCTGAGACTGCCTAATTTACGAATCAGGGGCCAAGGTGTTGTTTGCAAACAGCTGTGACGCGTCGTCAGCAAATAATAACTCGGCCCCTAACGACCCTCTTCGACGATGTAGTCAACAGCGGTACTTCCAACGAGAGCGCTAAGGGCTAAGGGGCTAAGGGGCTAAGGGGCTAAGCCAAAATAATACGTGCTTAACTGACCACCAGCCCTAAACCGAAGCTACGCTATTTTGAAGCTACTCCGTCTCATAGAAGGTCAGATAGCCGGTAAACATTTCTTCCCAGCTGTTTATCCCAAATTCAACTTCCTGAGTCGGATCTGGATTAAACGGATTGGAAAGCGAATTATCAAAAGCGCCTGTCACATGGACAATACCGCCCGCTGGAATCGCCTGAGCCTGATCTAAAATGTAATTTGGCTGCCAGCCATAGTTGTAAGCAGGAATGCTAAAGATGTCCCGCATCACGCCATCGGGCGTCTCTAACGTAAATTTCATTTTCTTGCCACGAAAGTTCATTCGCGAACGCACCGCGGTAAGTTGCGCGGCATCACTAAACTGATAACTTGCATGCATCGGATGATTGTTTTCATAAGGCGGAATGACAAATCTGGATGACACCGCTTGCGTCAAAATTTCTTTGTTGTCTTTTTTTTCAGAAAAATATAATCCAATAGCTGTTTCATCAGTTGTGGCAACGCCATTGGACACATAGTGAGACTGCATGGAAAGTTTATAACCTTTCGGTATGAATACAGCAGCACCTTCTGGAAACTGAGTTGCCGGATTGGCCCCGGGAATATAGCTTCCTACAAAACGCCTAGTAACACTGTTTTCATATCTCTCTGCCCCCCAGAAGTCTTCTTCAGGAGAAGACACAAACGTCATCAAATGATGCAACACCGCTTCTTTATCAGGCCGGTACTGAAATGCACGAACCCATTTATCTTCATCAAAAGTTAGCTCTGCTTCACTGTAGACGTAATCCTGAACCCCAACCGCAGGCACATCATTAGGCGGAGTCTCAACAATAAAGTCCGGCTCACCGAGTTCCCATTCAAAAACTTTTTCAATAGGCACTAATTCGAGCGGATCGACCTCACCATCACCGCGCGGTGCCCCTGCCGCCATCCAGTGAATCAATGTCTGCCTGTCTTCAGTTGAAATATATTTAGCGCCGCTGGAATGACCAATAGAAGGATCAACCTGCATAGGCGGCATACGTTTATTAAGGAGGACCTCACGGATCATCGGCGACCATCCGAGGACGGAGACATAGCTGTCTAAAGCAAACGGTCCAACGCCGCCCCAGCGGTGACATTCAGAGCAGTTCTTCAATACGACAAGAGCCACCTCAGTAGAATAATCTGGCGGGTTCGATGCATGCATCTCTCTGACCGGAAATTCAAGCGCGCAGCCGAAGGTTTCAGATTCTATCGTGTCTCTAATTTGGTCGTTTACAACGCTCTCAAGAGTATCGCCTAGGTCGCCATCAACTGGACCGCGATAGAAAAGCGACAACCGTTCAGGATTAAAAACCATAACTTCGCCGGCATTGGCAATCTCTAAGGCTTCAGTTACCAACTGACCACTATCACGAAGCATGGGCACATCGAAGCTGTCGTTTAATTTTTGGCTTGGGGATGAGTCGATCAGCAGAAACTCGATGTTATTTTCTGCGTATTTAGCACGTAAAGCTTGGAAGGATTCTAGTTTTGAACCCATAGCGGCACAGCTCGGCGAATAAGACATCATCACCACAGCACTGCGATGTATATATCGACTGATCTGGTGGAATTCACCGTGGTCATCTAGTAACGCAAAATCACCTACTCGCTCGATAGCGGCAAATGAAATTGGTGAAAAAATTGACGCTGTGAAAAAAGCCAGCGAAGAAAAAAACTTAGCGAGTCCCATATGTAAAATCCAAAGGTTCTTTGCCGACTGCAAATTACTGCGACATCGGATTTTTGCTAATGTGAGGATTTTCTTGTACATCCCGTGAATAGTTTCTATCGTTCTGATCCATGCCGCCTCGAGCGGGGCCGCCGGCACCGTAGATACCACCTCGAAGAACAAAAATCATATAGTCCATTTGATCAATCAAGTGGTCGGTTTTGCTGGTGTACTGAGCCACCATCGATTCAATAGCGCCCTGCCTATCGGTTTGCTCCGGATAAGCGAGAATGTCACCTATCACCACTTTCAAGGCTTCCAAATTGTCGATAATGACGGACGCTTCCGGGTGCAATGTATAGAAATTAGGCGCAACCACAGGGATGCCAGGAATATCACTTGGTAATGACACGAAGCTTCCGTGCAAACGGGTGACTTTCTCTTCATAAGTACCCAGTGCAAACGCTACATCTTGATACAGGCTTTCTCGGTCAGAGCTGGTGACTGCAATCTCCAATACGGCTATTTTTAGCCACTGTGATGCCCAAGTTAAGCCACTAAACTGCGGGAAACCTACCCGATAGGCGTAAGCTGCGCCATGCTCTGACAATAAATCCTCTGATTTGGGCTGGGAGGCTACGGAATGCATGCCATCGCTTAAATATTCAGCTACGGCTTCATCAATGGCTGCCTTCTTATCGCTAGTATTGTCATCAAGATAGATGCTCATAACCTGAATAATAAATTCTCGGCCCCGAGCCAAGGTTTCAACGGCAACTTCTGGCAACAAACCAATATCTTCGAATGCGGCGCCTGCTAACTCTTCGTCGCTCTGGCGCCTGATAAGCGTAATCATGCCCGGAGTCGCACGACTTTCGAAAACTCGGTGGGGGCCAAGCATCGCCAAATGGCTATTGGACGAGTGATAGTGTGAACCCGCAGCCTCAGCCAATTCGATAATTGCTTCCACTAAAAGCCGCTTACCTATGGCCGAAGAGGAAGACGCGTTGGTGGCTTCAATTTCTTCAAAAATCCGAGCATGGAGTATTTCATGGGTCGCCATGAGAGCACTCAAATCTGGGTAGACTGTTGCTAGAGCTGAATTCTCTGCTGCAGCCGCTAACGGCTTAACCATCACCAATACAGCGAGGAGAAGACTGCTTATCAATTTAGGGTGCTTTAACTTAAACAAGGTAACTCCCGTTCTTTGCGTGAATTGTTTGGCGATTCTTCGGCGAATCAACTGTGCCACTTTAATTGCGTAATTACTGCCAATCCCCAATGTTAAACCATTCAAGCACCATAATGCATGTGACTAATTGTCTCACAAATCTTGCAGGCCTATTGCGCACATAAATAGCTGATATACATAATTTTTATTAGAGCGCAGAAGCTCTTGGCAAGCCCCCAGTTAGCGGCTTTTATCTAATTATTGGGTAAATCGATACGCTTAACAACAACATCCATCTCCAAAGGGTTAGCTGGCATCAGTTCCACGATCGCCTCCTCCCTCTTCAGCGCCGTTTAAGCGGTTTTATCTAGATTGATTTTTAGTCCCTCGCTGTTCTGAGATCTCTATTATTAACTTCAAGTTTTATGAGAACATGCGCTAATCGAAACTGAGGGTAAACCTACCCTGTGGAGCAACTAAAGTGACAATTTCATCACCCGCACTTCCTAAGCCGCGCTTCCTTGCAATTGTTATCGGGCTTATCGGGCTGGCCTTATTTATTCAGGGCATTTATCTCATGCTCGCTGGTGGCTCTGTTTATTACGTGCTCGCGGGGGTCACGCTAATTATTACAGCCGTCCTTTTATTTAAAGGTGATGCTCGCGGAGCCAAACTTTACGGCATATTTCTTGTTTTGACTTATCTATGGTCACTGTATGAAGTGGGTCTAGATCCTTGGGCGTTGGCACCTAGAGTGGCGATGTTTACAGTTCTGGGGCTTTGGTTTGTACTTCCTAGAGTTCGCCGAGGCTTATTACAGGCACAACCACTGCCTCTGTTTCAGCAGACCACAACCAGAGTCACGATAGCTGCAATGTCGGTGCTGGTCATTGCCTTATTTGTTGCTAACTCAAGTTACAAGATTGGTACACCGAGCGCGGCAGGAACCGGCACAGTTAATAATGCAGATGGAAGCTGGGCCCACTATGGCTCGTCAAAATCGGGCACCCGCTTCGCCGCCACAGACCAAATAAATCTCGACAATGTCGACCAGCTTGAAATTGCTTGGCAAACAAGAACAAAGGTACCAGGTGCATTTAAAGGCACACCCATCCAGATTGATGACGGCCTTTTTATGTGTACAGGCCAAAACATAATCGTCTCACTTGATCCTGATACAGGTGAAGAACGCTGGAGATTTGATCCAAAGATTAAGGCGGCGATGTTTGGGTTCTGGGACACCTGTCGCGGCGTAACTTATTATGAGTTGCCTGAAGACTCTCCATCTGAGGTCTGTCCTAAGCGTATTTTTACGGCGACAACCGATGCCAGAATGTTTGCCGTGGACAGCGTAACCGGCCAGCGCTGCAGCGACTTCGGGATAGATGGAGAAATTAGCCTCCTTCCAGGCATGGGCGATGTCAAACCTGGCTTCTATTTTGTAACCTCTCCTCCCACCATCGCCAGTGATGTTTTAGTGTTAGGGGGCTGGGTTGCTGACAATCAAGAAACCGACGAGCCTTCCGGTGTGGTCCGCGGATTTAATCCGATCAATGGCGAATTGGAATGGGCTTGGGATATGGGCCGGGAAGATCGCCTTGGCTTACCGGACGAAGACGACAGCTATACTCGCGGCACTCCAAATGTGTGGAGTTTAACCAGCGCCGATGACGAACTCGGGCTGGTCTACGTTCCCACTGGCAACGCAACACCTGATTATTATGGCGGCCACCGCAGTGAAGCCATGGAAAAGTATGCAAGCTCAGTGGTTGCCCTAGACGCTAAAACGGGTCAAGTGCGCTGGCATTTTCAAACCACTCACCATGACATCTGGGACATGGACGTGCCTTCGCAGCCAACCTTGGTTGATATTCCGATTGATGGCGTTGTTCGCAAAGCCGTGATTGTGCCTACTAAGCGTGCCGAGGTGTTTTTGTTAGATAGAATCACCGGCGAGCCTATTACAGAAATTGCTGAAATCCCCACCCCGCAAACTGATATTCCCGACGAGATTACCAACCCAACTCAGCCTTTTTCCGTCGGTATGCCGTCCTTTGCTCAGAAACGCATAACCGAAGCAGATATGTGGGGACTTACTCCCTTTGATCAAGCGGCCTGCCGCCTCCAGTTCAAAAATTTGCGCTACGAAGGCCCGCTAACACCGCCTAGCACTCAGGGTACGCTGGTTTATCCAGGAGTAGGGGGCGGAATGAACTGGGGCAGTGTTGCCGTAGATGAAATCAATCATCTAATGGTTGTGAACATCTTACACATGCCATCGGTTGTCCGGCTCATTCCTCGGGATGAAGTTCGAGACGATACCTTTTTCGGCATTGGCGGCGCGCAATCCGGCACCCCTTACGGCGTATTCTCATTCTTCTTTTTATCGCCAATTTTTGCACCATGTCTGCGCCCACCTTACGGCGAGATGGCTGTTGTCGATCTTGCTTCACAAGAAGTCCTGTGGCGGCGTCCACTAGGCACAGCGAAAGAACAAGGCCCACTTGGCATCCCTAGCGGCCTGCCTTTGCCTATGGGTATGTTTTATCAGGCCGGCTCCATCGTCACCGGCGGAGGCCTGATTTTCACTGGCGGGGTTTTAGACAGCACAATGCGAGCCATTGATGTCAATACCGGCAAAGAGGTGTGGACTGACTCCTTACCAAGCTCGTCGACAGCAACACCAATGAGCTACGTTAGCCCAACTACAGGCAAGCAATACGTTTTAGTTACTGTGGCAGATGGAGGAGGCGGCCTTAGTTTAGACGCCGAAGCATCTCAAAGTGCTGCGGTTGACAATGGCGAGGTCGAAGGTGGCTACGTTATTGCTTACAGCTTGCCTGATTAGAATTGGGGACGGCGATGAATCTACATAAACTCTTCCTTGGCCTGGCTGCATTCGCCTTCTTTTGGGTGGCGAATGTGGTTAATGCTCAGGCCAGCTACGACAGTGTCTTTATTGACGCAGAGCTCGAACGAGTGGTGAGCGATCCTGAAAATTCTGTCACCATATCGGTAGATGCCCCGGTTGACTATGTCTTTAGATTCCTAATGGAACGATTAGATCTCTACACCAAAGATGCAGAAACCATTACTTTTGACTCCAGCTTAGGAGAAGGTATTAAAGGGGTAGGGACAGAACGAACCACAACAATGAAAGAAGGCGGCACCTTAGTGCAGCGTTTTTTGATCATGGAGCCTACCTCGACCTATGCCTACTTCACCGATATTAGTAAGTCCACTTTGTCAGTGCCGCTGAAATATTCACTAGCGAAATACGAATTTGCAGAGATTGGTGCCAACAAAACTTCGGTAAAAATTTCCGTTGTGTATCAGCCTAGCTCGCGCCTAACTGGATTTATTGTAAGGCGGCTGTTCAATTCGGCGTTCGAGCGAGATTTTAATAATGCCGCAAGAGTTATGGGCGAGCGCTACCAAAAAGAGCTTAACGGTAGTTCATAATGCTGAGTTTCATCTAGCGGGCTTCGCTAATAATCGTATCCCGAATATCCTCGGTTATCGGGCGGCGCTTGACTGGTTTGGTGACACAGCAAGGGTCGCGCGGACAGTTAGAACTGCGTGGACAAATAATATTCGCCTCTGAATCTAATCCCTTCTTTACCCAATCGATACTGAGGATATTCGCTACGCTGCTAATCACTTTCGCAGCGCGCGGCGGCACCTTCGCCGAGCCATTACTGTTTAGGCAGGCTTGAAAAACCTCATCAATGACCTCGTCAGGCGAAACTCCTTGAGCTTCGATAGCTGGACCAATATCGATTCCAGCGCAAACCACATGGAAATTATCTGCGGCATCTTTTACCCGCACCGATTCACAGCAGTAAAGCCGCGCATCATCACCGTTTCGCAGAACTGAAATTTGCGCCGCCGGCTTTTGTGTCTTTGTGTTTAACATATTAAACACTGACCAGTGGGTACAAGGGTCATTCATTTCTCTGAGGTTCCCCCAAGGCAATGGAATACCATTGCCTCGATAGACAGCTCGAAGTTTTCCTGGCGGGTAAGCATCAAAATAATGCCAATGGGGATAGGGAGAAACCGCCGTCATTCTTCGCATCAGTACCGCTGTGGACACTTCTAAAAGTTTTGCGCTTTCCAATGAATAGGCATGGCGACCTAAAAATTGCCGTGCCGGTATTTTAGGACACAGCAGCGCACCGGCAAAAAAACTGCATTCGAAGTCACGCCATGCGTGCAGAATGTCTTTGGAATCTACGGTTTGAGCCTGCGTACTCCAAGATTTCGCATCAAAGGTATTGCCCCCCACTGCGGAAATACTTCGCAGCCCATCCCTGCCATGTAGAACGCTGTGGCCAATATGCGTCGCTAAATCATACTTCAATCTAGCAGGATGCTTTTTCAACCGCTCATTGACGTAGATGGTTCCGGGGGCATCGAAGAAAGACCTTACCAGCGTCTTAAAACCAGTATTGTCGGGATCTTCGATAATATCCGGTGCTCGATCAAACCATTTGATTTTGAGGCCCATTTTTTTACACAGAGCCATGGTATCTGGCGCCGACAGGGGCATAACTTTTTTGCCGACATCCTCTGCAGCCTTCTCAAGATCAGGAAAGCGATTTTGATGATGCTCCTGATGGGCCCTGATCAATAAATGACCAAATTGGCGACCAGTAATGCCCCCTTGAGACAAAAGCTCAGGAATCGCTATTTGCAGGTGATCTTTGGAGAACAGAAATCCAGGCTCCAAAGCCACTCCAGCAATCCCACCGGCGCTCTTTTTAGGACTAACCAAAGGCTGTTGCTCTGCTGATTCATCGAAAAACCAATCTAACTCTTTCTGAAAGACACTAGCGACAACCTCCAACATGTCCTCAGAAGGCATTCGCTTGCCGTTTTCGATCATCGACAAATAGGACACCGAAGGCGCCGACTCGGCATCGATATGGATACAGCGGACAGAGAGGTCGTCCAGCGTTAAGCCATTGTCTTTCCTAAGCTTGCGAATCTTTGCCCCAAGAAAGTGGCCTTTCCTGTAGAGGGTCTGCGATTTGTTTTTCATGTTATCACTATGGCTTTGTAAACTTGCCGAGAATACTACCTTAGAATTTCCAATTTGTGAAATTTACACTGTCAAATTTTATTGTTAAATTTTCACAACATTTTACAGTACACTCCTTCTCGTACCTAAAACATTCAGTTACTTGCTCTTCACTGACTAACCGAATGAATCAACGAAAACTTTAAATAACCCGAGGGTTAACCATGAACAGCCTAAATCAAGCGTACCTTCCCGAATCATTGAGCTTGTCGAATCAGCAAAGCTTCAACAATGAAACATTTTTGGGATTACTGGACATTCACTTTCCACTCAATGAGGGATCTCATCGGGAAGTCAGCCAGTACCGCGTCTATTTTGGGTCTCTCGTGGCTCACCTGAAATCGGGTCGTTGCGTTGGTCTACTCAATCCCAGCGAGTTTAGAGAGTTCGACGGCGACAAAGAATGTCCGTCCTCAATCACATTAAAAAACACCGAGCAGCACATTGAGCTGACCCTGTGAGCACAGCTGGATTCTTTTAGATACAGCGAAGATTAATAATTTATATTGAACAAACCGGAATTTAAAATGACAACTTACCACGACGACATAAAACATCTGAATACACTAAAAGAGGCCGGTGGTCAGCCCTGGGCTTCAATAAACCCTGAGTTTGCCGCCAGAATGCGCACCCAGAATCGTTTCAAAACCGGCTTGGATATCGCCCGTTACACTGCAGATATTATGCGTAAGGATATGGACGACTACGATTTAGACAGCAGCAATTACACTCAGTCTCTAGGTTGCTGGCATGGCTTTATCGCCCAACAGAAAATGATCTCAATTAAGAAACATCATGGCACGACTGACAAACGCTATTTGTATCTTTCAGGCTGGATGATTGCAGCTCTGCGGTCAGAATTCGGTCCCCTGCCTGATCAGTCAATGCATGAAAAGACATCCGTATCCGACCTGATAGAAGAGATTTATACTTTTCTTCGTCAAGCCGATGCTCGCGAGCTAGGACATCTGTTTAAAAGTATGGATGAGGCCTCAAATAACGGCGATTCGGTCGCAGCTCAGCGAATTCAAAATGAGATCTCGCAGCATCAAACCCACGTAGTGCCAATCATTGCAGACATTGACGCGGGCTTTGGAAACGAAGAAGCCACTTACCTTCTCGCCAAACGTATGATCGAAGCTGGCGCCTGTGCCATTCAATTGGAGAATCAGGTTTCCGATGCCAAGCAGTGCGGCCACCAAGACGGCAAGGTAACTGTACCGCATGAAGAATTTATAGCTAAGATTCGCGCAGTACGTTACGCCTTTTTGGAACTAGGTATCGAGAACGGTATTATTGTAGCCAGAACGGACTCACTAGGCGCTGGCTTAACTCAGAAAATTGCCACAACTCAAAAAGCTGGCGACTTAGGTGATCGGTACAATCAATTTCTTGACCTGGAACCAGTTACTGATGTGTCCACAATGGAAAACGGCGATATAGCAGTAAAAGTAAATGGAAAGCTGCAAAAGACTACTAGCCTGGCCAATGGGCTCTTTAAATTCCGCGCAAACACCGGCGAAGATCGAGTAGTGCTAGATTGCATTACCTCGCTTCAAAACGGCGCCGACTTACTTTGGATTGAGACATCAACGCCGAATGTAGCTAGCATTGGCGAAATGGTTCAGCGCATCAAGGAAGAAGTGCCTAATGCCAAATTGGTTTACAACAACAGTCCTTCCTTTAACTGGACGTTAAATTTCAGACAGCAAATATTCGACCGCTGGGAATCAGAGAACAAAGACTTATCAGGCTATGATCGCGAAAAACTGATGAATGCTATCTATGACGAAACTGAACTCGCTATTGAGGCAGATAATGAGATTAGAAACTTCCAGCGTGATGCGGCGCGAGAAGCAGGTGTCTTTCATCATCTGATCACTCTGCCCACTTATCACACAGCGGCTCTGAGCACAGACACTTTAGCGAAAGGCTACTTTGGGGATGAAGGCATGTTGGCTTATGTAAGTGGTGTTCAGCGCCAAGAGATTCGCAACCAATTGGCCTGTGTAAAACATCAAGATATGGCAGGCTCAAACATGGGAGACGATCACAAATCTTATTTCTCTGGCGATGCAGCATTGAAAGCTGGTGGTAAAGATAACACCATGAATCAGTTCAGCTAGGCTTTGAAATAACGTTTAAGCATGGTTAGGAAAATTATGCATAGGCTCAAAGCCGCGCATCAGTTGAACCAACTCGCTTCTTTGAACTACCATGATCCCAGAGCGGGCTTAAGCTGACGCTTAAGCCCGCTCTGCTAATAGCTCGCACGATAATGGCTATATCTAGCTGTCCGAGACTTTTTAGCATCAATTCACTTTATCTAAGCACCGTTGTTGGTGGTCTTTACTCGTCTGGTTATTGCTATGATTAATCTTCAGTTCAAAAAGTTTATCGATCAAGAAGTTCTTCCAAAAACCCAGCTTAGCGTGAATAAATTCTGGAACGACTTCAACGCCTTGATCAACGAGTTTTCTCCAAGGAATAGAGAGCTACTTGAGAATCGCCTGCATTTGCAAAAGCAAATAGATAAATGGCATCTCAACAATAAATCACTACCTATAGATACCGCTGCCTACAGCACGTTTCTAAAAGACGCCGGTTATTTGGTGAGCGAAGGAAATCCCTTCAAAATCGAAACTGCGAATGTCGACAGTGAAATTGCTACGATAGCTGGCCCTCAGTTAGTCGTACCGTTGAAAAATGCAAGGTTCGCCTTGAACGCCGCCAATGCTCGGTGGGGCAGTCTTTATGATGCTCTCTATGGTAGCAATGTCATACCTGAGACTGATTCACTGAAAGCCGGTGCTGATTACAACTCTCTTAGAGGTAATGAAGTGATCGCTTATGGGCGGAAACTTCTTGATGAGTCTGTTCCACTTGCTTCAGGCAGCCACAAGGATGTGGTTAGCTATCAAATTGATCAGCAAACGTTACTGGTAACCCTGTCTGATAATTCTCAAACAAATTTATCTGATTCAAGCCACCTAGTAGCTTTTAGTGGTAAAGAAGATTCGCCCACTGCTGTATTGCTAAAACATAACGGCCTGCACATTGAATTGCTCATCAACCATGAAGGCGCCATTGGCAGAACCGATCGCGCCGGAGTCGACGATATCGTGCTGGAAGCGGCTATAACCACAATCATGGACTGCGAAGATTCTGTTGCCGCGGTCGATAGTGATGACAAAATCGAAGTCTATCGAAATTGGCTAGGGCTAATGTGCGGAACGCTGTCTATAGAATTCCCTAAAAACGGCAAAATCGTCAGTCGTCGCTTAAACCCAGACAAACATTACAACGCCATCAAAGGCGGTGACTATCAAATTTCAGGACGCAGTCTGCTGTTTAATAGAAACGTTGGTTTGCTCATGGATTCTGACATGATCACGGACGTAAATGACCAGCCCGTGCCAGAACATATTATCGATGGCGTACTCACGGCACTGGTTAGCATGATTGATCTAAGCCGCACTAAAGGCAGCGATAAAGTTACTCGCTATGGCAATTCAAAAGCAGGCAGTATTTATATTGTCAAACCAAAAATGCATGGCCCTGAAGAAGTTAGATTTGTTTGTGAACTGTTTGGTGCAATTGAAGAGATGTTGGGGCTGGCGCCTAACACAATCAAACTCGGCATAATGGATGAAGAAAGACGTACAACTGT
Organism: Glaciecola sp.; assembly: GCA_047628735.1. Taxonomy (GTDB): domain Bacteria; phylum Pseudomonadota; class Gammaproteobacteria; order Pseudomonadales; family Pseudohongiellaceae; genus UBA9145. Next base: position 19,228 of record JBLHVT010000015.1, on the reverse strand, counting down.
AAACTTGATGGAATGTATTCGAGTTGCCAAGCATCGTCTTGTCTTCATCAATACAGGTTTTCTGGATCGTACCGGTGACGAGATACACACCAGCATGGAAGCCGGTCCGTTCTTAGCAAAAGAACATATTAAGCAGCAGCCCTGGATTAAAGCCTATGAAAATAGAAACGTCGATATAGGCCTCGACTGTGGCCTGTCTGGGAAAGCGCAAATAGGAAAAGGCATGTGGCCAATGCCCGATGAAATGGCGCAAATGATGCAAACTAAAATTCAACACCCCCTAGCTGGCGCTAACACCGCCTGGGTTCCTTCGCCCACCGCGGCTGTGCTTCATGCGATGCACTATCATCAGGTTAATGTTTTTGAAGTACAAAAAAAGCTTATGTCGCGGCAAATGTCGCCACTTTCAGATGTGCTGACTATACCCCTTCTGCTGGACCGAGAATCATTGTCTAAAACCCAAATTGAAGACGAGCTCCGCAACAATATTCAGGGGATTTTAGGCTATGTAGTGCGCTGGGTTGAAGCAGGTGTTGGTTGCTCCAAGGTGCCGGATATTAATAACGTAGGCTTAATGGAAGATCGGGCCACTCTGCGCATTTCTGCAAAACATGTTGCAAACTGGCTACATCATGGACTCTGTAATAAACAACAAGTCCTCAATATTATGGTTGAAATGGCCGCTATAGTGGATGAACAAAATCAGACAAGCCAAGACTATAGTTCGATGTCACGAGATGTAGAATCTAGCATGGGGTTTCAGGCTGCAAAGACGCTGATATTCGAGAGTCAGAACCTCCCTAGCGGATACACCGAACCGGTTCTGCATGAGTATCGCCGACAAGAAAAACTTAAAGCAAGTGCTGCTTCTTAGGGCCAATGTTCTATTTTTCAAAAAATGGCTTTGGCTCTGACAGACCTCAAAGAATAGTAACCAGATTCCTTTTGTATGCCTCGAATTCTGCGCCTACGAGCGAGGTACTGCTTGTGAACAGTTACGCTGTGTCGTGAGTAAATCACATCTGGGCCTCTGATGGTCTGGCGACTCGCGCAGCTTTATCGGCAGAGATATTCATCGAGAATATCACCGTCTGACTAACGCACCGGTACGACTTTCCCTAATGTTAAGTATACCGGATTCGCTAAAAGTCTAATCGCTCCGTTTTCGTCAACTAGATTCACTCGTATCCATCCCGGCAACGTAAGGCTGGAAAGATCTACATATCCACGATAAGAAGCATCATCAAACGTTTGATTATTTAGACTAAGCACTTCTCCTTGGTGTATTACTACCGGCTTCAGTGTTTCGTCCGATTGCCAGCCCAGCCTCAATGCAATAGGGCCTTCGGTTACTTCCAACTCTCCACCCATCTCCATTTCGCCAACACTAAAGTTAAGCAGTCTCACCCCGCCGCCACTAGCATCAACATAGGCTTTCCCGCTGCGGATTCCTTCTATCAGGGAAGCAACGCTTAGATCATTTGCGAATATCCAAGTGCGCGGATTTCCGATTGCCGAGGGCTGTGTTATTCCTCGAGTGGCACGGTGATTGTCACTCCCTCCGATGCCGGTGATTTTATAACCTTCATTGAGCTTGTGCTCCCAAAAATCAATATGGGCTTTGCCCCTCGGCATATTCACGTAGCCAACGTTTACAATTTCCATGGCAGCGATTTTGCTGTAATCAGTATCTTCTAAGACCCATCCACAGCCCATACAATCCTCACCCGATGGAGAACCCGGGTGATTGATCGACATCAGTGCGCCCAATTTATCTATCTGATCATGAAGAAAAGTTGCATTCTTGCTTGAACCCGCCTGCAATCGAAAATCAATAAATTCAGTGCTACCAAACACGTTTGCATGACCAAAAAACGTGGTTACTTCTCGCCCTGGCACCATGAGGACAGAATCAAAGTAATTTTGCAATTCCAAATTTGCAGCATATTGGGAAACGCTGTTGTGCTCAGTGATCGAAATGAAATCTAACTTTTCGCGAGCCGCCGCTTCTAAACTAAGGTAAGCAGGACAAGGAACATTTTCCCCTAGCAGGCTTTCGCACGACCCATCGCTGTGACCGGTATGGACGTGAAGATCACCCACATACCAATCTGGGCCACGATCACCAGCGGCTATTTGATCTTCAGGGAATAGCTCGCATTTAAGGGATAATTCGATTTGGTAATCTGCGACCTGCCCTTCTCGAATATTTGGAACACCCAAAAGCACGCTCCAAACACCGCCAGCGATAGGCCCTGCATTATATGATGGAGTCGCAAAATTCTGAGTGACTACAAATTGATTTTTATTGCCTCCACTCCAACCTCGAAACCCCTGAGGATCCAACAATCCTAAATCTATTGTCGTGCGTTCGCTGCGATCATAGCTAAAGTTCACCGTGATTTCTCGGGTACCTTCCAACACGTTAAAAGGTATTTCCAAGTAGGTTTCAAAATCAGCTCGGCTTATCGACCCACTCATGGATTGGGCATGTAAACCAGGAGTGGACTCACATTGGGATTGAGAATAGGCGGCGCTACTTAACAAAAGCAGTATTGCCAAGAGGCATGGAGGAGTAAAAAAATATTTAGTCAGCATTGCTTCAGTTTACCTCAGCCGCAAACACAGTTCTATTGCAGGGTCTTACCAGCAAACGCTTACTCTAAAGCGCGTACTGTAATAGCCTAGTCTAGGCCGTTTGGGCTTAAAGATTTTCCTAGTCGTGAGGCAATATCATTGAAGGCTGAAAACTGAGTAAAATAAATGCGCCCACTAAGGCAAATAACAAACTCTGTGGATCTTAGCTTGTCTAGAACAGGACCTTTAACCTCGGAAAGGTGTAAGCAGATACCCTGCTCGTAAAGCCGTTTGTTCAATAACTCTAAAGTTTCCAACGCGCTGTAATCCACTTCGTTCACTGCACTGAAAACCAGAATAACGTGAGAGATATGATCCCGACTAAAAACCTCACTGAGCACTTTTTCTTCCAATGCGCTGGCGTTGGCAAAGAACAAACTCTCATCCACACGAAGCGAAAGAATTTCTGGTAGCGTGGTTACTTTGTATCGTGAAACATTACGAAAATGCTCCGTTCCGTCAACCAAACCAACTTCTGCTATGTGAGGTTTAGACGTGCGATAAAGATGCAACCCAAGAGACACCAAAACACCGCAGCTCACGCCGATTTCGACACCAAAAACAAGTGTCATTGATAGCGTTAACATAACTGCCAGCCAGTCACTTTTCGAATAGGCCCATGTTTTCCAGATCACAGAAAAGTCTACTAGCCCCAAGACGGCAACAATTATGGTTGCCGCCAAGGTCGCCTTGGGCAAACTGTAAAGGTAGGGAGTTAGAAAAACAGACACTAATCCAATGAAAATAGCTGCAAAAATACTTGAGGCCTGAGTAACTGCGCCTGCGTCAAAATTTACAACCGAGCGGGAGAATCCACCGGTAACCGGAAAGCCTCCACTAAAACATGATGCGAGGTTCGCTGCACCAAGCCCTATTAGTTCTTGGTTGTCATCGATCCGTTCACGCTTTTTGGCCCCTAAGGTTCGGCCAACTGAAATTGATTCTACAAATCCGATAATTGAAATTAGACACGCTGGTATGAAAAGAGTTTGAACTAATTCTATTGAGATTGTGGGCAGTGAGAAACTGGGCAGGCCCCTAGGGATTTCGCCTACAATTGCCACGCCTCTCATATCTAAGCTGTAGATCGCTGTCACAGCTATAGTGAGAATAACTGCCAATACAGGTGCTGACTTCACAACGAGGCTGGCGGTCTTATCAGCCACCCCGAAATACATTAGAAGCGACTTACCTCGGCTTCGAATTAGCCACAGATAAATCAAAACAGACAGGCCGATCAGAATCGTCGTTAAGTTTACTTCGGCTGCGCCTGTTATAAGCGCTGTGAACATGCCAAACAAACTTTCATCATCCAATTGCGCACCGGTAATGTGACGAATTTGAGTTAGGGCTATAACAACCGCAGAAGCGCTGATAAAAGCAGACACAACCGAATGAGATAAGAAACTGGCGACAAAGCCAAGCCTCAAAACACCACTAATGAATAGTATTAATCCAGAGAGTCCTGCCAGCACAACAGCCGCAGACAGATAGTCTGCTGTCCCTTGAGCCGCAACGGACGCCAAGGCTGAGGCGGTCATAAGAGACGCTACTGCCACCGGACCCACCGACAGAGTGCTACTGGTGCCGAATAGGGCATACAATATTAGAGGTAGAATCGATGAGTATAAACCTACCTCAGCAGGCAAGCCCGCCAAAAGTGCATAGGCTAGTGACTGTGGAATAAGCATGATTGCCACGATAATCGCTGCGACCATGTCATTTTTAAACGTGTCACCGTTGTATATTCGGGCCCAGCGAGCACAGGGCAACCAGCTCATTTTCCACATGTCATGCCTTAACTTTAGCAAGCAGACGCGGCGCCACTAGCCATTCGCGACCTTTTAACATTGCATGCCAATATAGGGGCGGCAGCAAATCAGCTTTTAAGATCCACGCCGCTCGTGTGGGCTGCGTGCCATTGAGCAGCCAACTTGGAAATGAAGGAGCGAGTTTTCCGCCATAGCCAAATTCAGCCAGCACTATCTTGCCTTTCTCTACGGTCAGCGGACATGAGCCGTAACCGTCATAACCTCGGCTCGGCTCTTTGCCATCAATTATATCGCAGATGTTTTGCGCAACCACTGGTACCTGCTTACGCACGGCCGCCATAGTCTTCGCATTCGGCGTATTCATAACATCGCCGAGACCCCAGACGTTTTTGAACTTCAAGTGTTGAAGGGTATATTGATCGACATCTAACCAACCCGCTTCATCTGATAGTTCGCTTTTCGCGACAAATTCAGGCGCTTGTTGCGGCGGGCAAACGTGGATCATATCGAATTCATGACTGCTGATTTCACCATCCTGATTTTTAAATTTAGCAACTTTGTTTTCTCCAACAACTTCCACCAAATTGTGTGTGTAATGAACATTTGCAGAATATTTATCAATATAGGATTGTAGCGCTGGCACATACTCCTTAACGCCAAACAGAACGCCGCCGGCGTTGAAGAAATTAACATCAATGTTTTCTAACACACCACTGCGAAGCCAATGATCACAGGACAAGTACAGCGCTTTTTGCGGGGCACCTGCACATTTAATTGGCATAGGCGGCTGAGAAAAAATTGCCTTACCCTTTTTTAAATTCTTCACCAGCTCCCATGTGTAGGGCGCCAGCTTATAAGCGTAGTTAGACGTGACCCCATTTTTTCCCAAGGTCTCTTCTAAGCCCTTTATTGCCGACCAGTTCAAGACTAGCCCAGGGCAAACAATCAACTGCTTGTAATGTAAAACTTGCTCATCACTCAATGTGATTTCGTTTTGTTTTGGGAAAAAGCTAACTACAGCTTTATTGATCCAGGATACCGTATTGGGGATAAGGTCCTTCATTTCCCTACAAGTAGAGGCCGCATCAAAGACACCGCCTCCAACCATAGTCCAGCCGGGCTGGTAATAATGTTTTTCAGCTGGATCTACAATGGCAATCCGTAACTTAGCATTTCGTTTTAGCAAGCTATAAGCCGCAGAAATTCCACCGGACCCTGCTCCGACGATCACCACATCATAGGAAGGCGTACCCTTTGATTTAGCCTCTTCCATGACGGAAACTTCAGAGTCAGGTTCGTCAAAATAGGGTTTAATGCTCGCCGACACGTCAATCCCAACGGCTTTAGCCTGGTCAAGAATTATACCCTTGGGAGTGTTCAAACTAGCCTCAGTGGCGGCAATCAAGTTAAATGAACGATTCCCCGTTCTGCAGTAGGCATGAATTTGGCTGCCGGTCTTCAACAAGGTTTGAAACTTCACCACTTCGCCATCGGTGAGGTGGCCGGATTTAAAAGGAATAAAGAATGCTTCGATTCCCTGAGACTTTGCTTCGATACTTATGCTCTCGAAATCAACTTGGTCCTGAACCTCACCGTCTGGCCGATTACAAACCAACGTTCGCACGCCCAATTCAGCCAACTCTTGAATATCAGTCGGGGTCACTTGATCCGAAATAGAAAACTGTTTATTGACCTTAAGTATTTTCATTGCTCTCTCGTTCTAGCGTTTAGGTTTATTTAAATAAATTAATTGGCAACTTTAGATACGATGTCCCGTTGTCCTCTGCCGGCGGCAGGTCTCCTGCCCGCATATTTACCTGTATGCTCGGTAAAATCAGATGCGGCACTTCTAGTGTGCTATCTCTTTTCTCACGCATGGCAACATAATCCTCTTCACTGCCGCGAAGATGGATATTGCTTTCGCGCTCAATCTTAACTGTGGTTTGATATTCAAGTTCGCGATTGTCGTCTGGGTAGTCATGACATAGAAAGACACGAGTGTCGTCAGGAAGTCTCAGTATCCTCTCAATGGAGTGATAAAGAATCGCCGCATCCCCTCCTGGAAAATCAGCTCTGGCCGTACCACTGTCGGGCATGAAGACCGTGTCGCCAACAAAGGCTGCATCACCTATTAAATGCGTCATACAAGCTGGGGTATGCCCTGGCGTATGAAATGCAATAGCGGGTAGATTGCCTATCTTGTACTGCTCATCGCCCTTAAACAAATGGTCAAATTGCGAGCCGTCTCTCGCGAATTCATCACCACTATTAAAAATCTCGGCAAATCTCTGCTGCACCTTAGTGACGTGCTCACCTATTGCAATGGATCCACCCAAAGCTTTTTTTAGGTAGGGGGCTGCTGACAAATGGTCGGCATGAACATGGGTTTCAATTATCCATTGCACTTCTAAACTATGCTTTTTTACATAGGCGATGATCGCATCTGCGCCATCATACGTCACACCTCCTGAGCCCATATCTATCTCTGCTACTGAATCAATGATTGCACAGGCACTGGAGTCAGGATCCTTAACTACGTAGGAGAAGGTATTACTGTCTTCATCGAAAAACGGCACAACCTTTGGAATAACTGGGTTAACTAGAGTTTCTGTTGATTGCGCGCTCATGACTCGCCTCATTTTTTAATAATTTCATATACGGTTTTCATAATCAAAGAAGGCATAGCTTATACCAAGCTATCATCTCACCCGCTAATTGTCTGATTCTATTAGTAATAACTCCAAAAAATATAAGAAATCACAGACCAGCACTTGCAAAAAAATGTAGTTTTATCATCTTTGACAAGCTTATTTGCCATAATTGACATTAGTATGGCCCTGATAGCCTCCGACCAAAACATGCAGTTCAGTCAAATACTAGAAGGCTTTGATTGCCCTGCGATCCTAGTCTCTATCGACTATGACATCCTTGCGACAAATCATCACTGTGAAAGCGCTTTTGGCGAGCTCAGCCCTGACAAAACCCATCGCTGCTTTGAATTTTCACATCGCTACAAAGTACCTTGCGATCAAGCCGGTGAAGATTGCCCATTAGGGACTGCCAAACACTCGGCTCACAAAGAACATGTATTGCATATACATCAAACCCCATGGGAAAAAGAACATGTAGATCTCGAGATGCTTCCTATTCACGATCAGGGAGGCATACTGATTTACTGCGTGGAATTACTCCACCGAGTCCCTCTAGCAAGTGGCGACCTATCGAGTCACGAGCTGATAGGTGAGAGCGCGCTATTTAAGAAAATGCTAAACAAGGTTTCTAGAGTTGGAAAATCTGATGCCGCTGTTTTATTGTTAAGCGAATCCGGAACTGGCAAAGAGCTCGCCGCTAGGGCAATTCATATGGCAAGCTCTCGTAAAGACAACCCAATGGTAGCTTTGTAGTGCTCTGTTTTGACCGACTCACTTTTTGAAAGCGTGCTCCGCCCGCCCGCTTCGATATGTCTAGTCCAATAAAGCCATCATGCTTTTCCACTTACGTGTGAGCTAGCGCCGATCCTGTGCCAGTACCAAGCCCTTTAGTCGTAAAATAAGCCTCGAATATTCGATGTGCATTTTCATTTGGGATACCTGAACCGGTATCTTCCTCTTTCTGAACCGAGCCGCTAGGCGTTGGCCTAATTCATCTACTCTATCGACTGAAATAAAAATTTCATTTTGCATCAATCCAGAAAGCAAGCTATCCGCCAATGTTGGGTTGAGCCCAAAACAGCTTCAGTGGCAACATCTAACGTTAATCCGATCACTTGCTCAACGGTTACGACTACACTATTAGATTAGTTGTTCGATTAAAGTCTGAACGAATTTCCAGCGCAGTAATAGCTGGCGCTATCATCGCACAAAAATGCATGCTCAAAAGAGCAAATCAGACAGCTCTTCTTCCCGGCATATTGCTATTAGAATGATCTCAAGCTAGTGTTTTTTACTATTTTTTAACTAGTAATCAGCCATCGTTTGAAAAATATTTTGCTACTGATGCTTAGCTTTATCGATTCTGAGACGCCTATTTAATAGCATTGGTATTAGCCGTTATTTGCTAGTGGCAATTTAGATATTTGCGAGAACTAGGATTATGACTACATAGCACCATTAACTAGGCAGGGGTTAGGCATTGACAAGGTACTTTGCTCTAACATTTTTCTACTACAGGATTGGGGTTCTGCTTCTACTCGGACTTGCCTGTGCTCGAAACTCTGGCGCTCAATAAACTGAACCAGTTTTTTGTCAGTTTACACAGAAGAATTTTTTTTAAGTTATATTGGTACAGAACACACAAGTGGCCCAGTTGTCGGCTATGCCACAGAATTATTCAGGCAATTCTCGAACACGCTGAAATTGATTTTGAAACTGAAACTGAAACTGAAACTGAAACTGAAATAGTCCATTGGAGGCGCACCATTTAAGCCATTGATAACCGCGAAAATGTCATAGCTTGTCATAGTTTATTCAATTACTCGCTCTTTTGAACGGGAGAAAAAATATCAGCGCATTGGACAAGTATTGCCACTTGACTACTATTTTTATGTTTTAAAAAGCAAACTTGCAGTGCTTCCACAACAGTAGAGGAGGCACAAGCATTTAAGATTCAGATTGTTCGAGGTGACGTCACCAACGATTATCTGCCCGCACAAGGCTTTAACAACCTGACCAACGTCAGCGAGCCGAGTCGTCAGCTCAAAATGCTCAAATCAGGCAGAGTAGACCTCTTCCCATTCAATGCCCAGAGTGTCTAATCAATCGTAGAACGAAATCATTTTGAGACCGATGACACTATCGAAATCCTGCGGTTAGACTCAATCTCTACAGGAGTCTACTTGGCACTAAGCAGCCAGACCGACGTTTACAAGCGCCGTAGAGCGCTATTGTGAGCAGTGCTGAATATGACAATATTTCCGTCCTTTCGTAGCAAAAGGTCCGAAACTGCGTGTTTTGACAATAGATGATCCGCGTTAAAGGCGGCGGATACACCTGCACATACTTTACTAATGCCCCGCGGCTTTTAGAAGACCTCAACTCCACACCGAAATGCTGGTAGGCTACTTCTTGATTTGGCGACTAAGTCGGTAATATTAGTGTTTTCATCACACGATGCAGTTGGGCTAACATGCCTGCAATGATTTATTTCAAGGAAAGCAACAATGAAGTCAGCAACGATGATTTTAGGCTGTGTAAGTTTATGCCTGTCTAGTTTAGCAGCAAGCCAAACAGCCTCGCAGGAATGTTTAGACGCAGACTTGGTTTTGCATAACACCACCGTCTATACTTCCAACGATCAGCGGTGGACCGCAGAAGCCGTCGCTAGTTTGGGCGACAAAATTATTTTTGTTGGCAGTAATGACGGCGCACAGCCTTATATGTGCGGCTCCGCAAATATTATCGACATGGCTGGCAAAACAGTATTTGCAGGCTTTACAGATAGTCATCAGCACCTTGAAGGCGTTGGCCGCAGGACTAAAACACTCAGCTTGTTCGGCATCCCCACCCTTTCTGAAACAGTACAAACGATCGCTAATTGGGCAGCAAACATTCCTGATGGAAACTGGGTGACAGGAAGGGGCTGGATTGAGCGAGAGTGGACCGATGAAGAGCGCTTTCTAACCAAATACGATGTGGACTCATTCACTCAGAATAAGCCTCTGTTTATGCCTCGTGCAGACGGGGTATCCGCACTAGTTAATTCAAAAGCTATGGAGATGGCAGGGGTAACCAGAGATACGCCCGATCCTGAAGGTGGCAAATTCGAACGGGGCCTTGATGGCACGCCAAATGGCTATATCCTCGCCAATGCAATGAATGTTTTCAGAGCCATCATTCCAGAGGACACGGACGCCTATCTCAAAGACAATTTGGAAAGAGGCTTATCCTCCAATGCCGCGCTAGGCTGGACTCAGACCCAAGATGCGGGCATGGAATATCGACTGGTAGAATTAATGAAACAGATCCACGCACAAGGCAATATGTCTCATCGCGTGTATGCCGCAGTGCCGGTTTCCGAAGCCCAGCAAATGATCGAAAAAGGCCGTGAAAAAACCGCCGATGACATGCTCGATGTGCGTGGAATTAAAGTGTTTATTGATGGCACCCTAGGTTCTAGAGGAGCGGCGCTTATCGACAATTACTCTGATGCGGACCACAACGGTTTCATGAACCGAACCACCAAAGAAGAGCTAGTCCCTATTTTGCATCAGGCTTTGAGGCAGGGAATACAAATCGAAACCCACGTGATAGGCGATCGGGCGGTTCGCACGCTCCTTGATTGGTATGAAGAAGCCTATGCGGCTGTGCCTAGATCACAATGGGCCAGTGAAGATTTGCGCTGGCGTATGGAGCACGCTCAAATCATACCTCCACCGGATCAGCAGCGCTTTGTAGAGCTTGGAGTAATACCTTCTATGCAACCTAGCCACGGCATAGGGGACTTGAATTTTGCTCCCGACAGATTAGGCCCAGACCGTTTATCTTATGCCTATCCTTGGCAAGCATTGGTAGATCGAGGCTTAATGATTCTGGCAGGTTCCGATGCCCCAGTTGAAGCGGGCGATCCTAGAATAGAATTTTACGCCGCTGTTGCCCGTAAACGACTAGACGGCACCTCCGGTCCTGGCTGGCACCCAGAACTCGCCGTATCAAGAGAGACTGCGCTAAAAATGCTCACCATCTGGCCTGCTCACGGCGCGTTCCAAGAAAACCTTCGCGGCTCGATTGAAGTGGGCAAGTACGCCGATTTTACCGTATTCAACAGTGACCTTATGACGATTGCCGAGCCAGAAATTTTAACGAGTGAAAATGTAATGACGATTGTCGGCGGCCGCATCACCTTTAGTAAGACTCAATAACACACGACACAGAAGCATTTAAAGGGTTATCCAGTCCAAATAGAATCTGCCAGTTCAGATAGCCCTTGTGTTACCACGCACTTGCTTTGCTTATCACTTAAGCTCTGCAAACCACGACTGCTAATCCTAAGGAAAAGATGACTAACTATGTTTTATGAACCAAGTAAAAAAAACCATGGCCTTCCTAAGAATCCCTTTAATAGCTTGATCGTGCCAAGGCCGATAGGCTGGATTAGTTCAGTTGACTGTAATGGCATCGCTAATCTTGCCCCTTATAGCTTTTTCAATGCGGTGAGTTATCAACCCCCCACGGTAATGTTTTCCGGTGGAGCCGGCAGCTCTGAGGACGGCATGAAAGACACTGTTCGAAATATCGAAGCCAGCGGTGAATTTGTCTGCAATATCGCGACATGGCATACCCGTGAGCAGATGAATCAATCATCCGCACCAGTGCCGCCTGAAACTGACGAGATTGAGCTTACAGGGCTTACCTCGATTGCATCCGAACTTGTTAACGCGCCGCGCATAGCACAGGCACCTGTGCACCTAGAATGTCGTTATCTGAAAACTGTCGACATTCCCGGTTGGACAAAGGCCGATGAGTATAAGATGGTCATAGGTGAGGTAATCGGAATTCATATCAATGATGAATTGATCACCGAAGAAGGACTAGTTGATGTCGCGAAGATGATGCCAATCGGCAGACTCGGTTATGATGATTACACTCGAGTTGACAGTGGCTCTTTATTTAAAATAACGCGGCCCAGATAGCGAGCTGCGCACGTCAATATTGCTGGAGCGAAAATCTACTTGAACGGATCTTCGCTCCAGCGCCAAATTATTACTTAAGTTTGGAGTAATTCGTCGCACTCATCGTGAAAGCCTCTGCCGAAATTGGCACTGGATATTTGGCTAATAGAGCCACCCATTCGTCGTCTTTCAGAAAAGCATCCCAAACTTCTTGCCTGTGGGCTCGATTTTTATAAGCCAACATCCAAACCAGTGTATTAGGGTCATCAAGCCTCTGCCAGACTGCAATAATCTCTGCCCCTAAACGCTCAAAGATTTCTATCTCTTTTTCGCGAAAGCGCTGATGTAAATTATTGATACCACCGACGCCGTCTTTCATAGGCTCCGCAGTGTACATCCTCATTTCAAAACAACGGGAGTCAGCGGCCACATTGGCGGAATACTCAGCACTTAAATCAGCCGCAGGCCCGCAAGGCGCAGGTTCCTGAGCAAGCAAATTAGAGGTAAATCCCAATGCGCAGATAAGCGCAATTAATAGTCTGGTCATAAATCCTTTCCTTTTGTTGTTCTTAATTAATTTAGGCTACCACCAGTTTATATGACATACAGCATGCCAAACCTAGGCCCTATTTATAGTCGTAATAAATTGTTGAGGATGTTGAGCCCGGAGGTGACGGCTTCCTCTGCCAACCCTCTAGATACGTTAAGTGATCCCCGCCAAAAAGGAAAGGGCCATTTGGACTGCTCCGTTGATTGGGTTCGTGATGGCTGATGGCTGATTTGGCCCTGCACAAGCTTAATTTTAGCTGCCCCCTTTAGCCATATTTTAACTTTGGTTTAACTCCGCTTTATCCTCAACTCAGCACCGCTAAAGACCCGCGCCGCAAGTAGTTACCTAAGGCAATCCAACTCTTTGAGTATTTGCTTCTCGCCTGAGTAGCATTATGATGACCACACCAATTATAGGGGTCAACAATGCGCGCACTTTATCTCGTTCCAATCTTGTTATCTTATCTATTATCTAATTGTAGCGAGCAACCTCCACAGAAAATGGTTATCGGCGGCGCTCTAGAGGCCAGCACTGACGCCCAAGAGTCTCGACCCGCACTTGACCAACTAAGTCAGCTTGAAGCCGCGGCTCGAAAGAGCCGTGTATCTAACGTGTCTTATAACTTGGACATCGACTTAGTTTCAGCGGTTGATTCCTATCAGGGGCAAGTGACCTTGCTATTTGATCTCGATGATACGGATTCCTCATTAAATGTAGATTTTACCGGCGGTTCAATCTCTAACGTTGAGGCCAACGGTGAGGCCATCGAGGTTGATTACAACGGCTTCTTCGTCCAATTGCCTGAAACCGCACTTGAACAAGGAAGTAATATTGTCACGATTAAATATTCACATCCCTATGATCAAGATGGCACTGGCTTACACCGTTTTATCGACCCTGAAGACGGCAATACCTACCTCTATACCTACCTTTGGCCCTACTACTCCAACAGACTATTTCCAAATTTCGATCAGCCAAACTTAAAGGCCACCTACGAACTTAAGGTTCGAGCAGCCAATGACTGGCAGGTAATTTCTTCGACTATGGAGAGCTCAGTGGAAAGTCTAGGAGATGCAAAGATTTGGCACTTCCCCCAATCTGAGAAATTCTCTAGCTACATATTCTCCTTGCATGCTGGCCCCTATAAAATCTGGGAAGACATGGCCGGCAATGTGCCAGTTCGTTTAATGGCGCGGCAATCATTGGCTGAATACGTTGCTGTTGATGAGTGGATGGATTACACAAAATCTGGCATTGAGCACTACAATAACTATTTTGAAATCCCCTACCCCTTCAAAAAATACGATCAAGTCATCGTTCCCGATTTCTTAATTGGCGCGATGGAAAATGTTGCCGCCGTTACATTTTCTGAAAGCTATGTAGATCGCGGCTCGTCTAATAGATTTAGCAGCCAACGCAGAGCCGGAACTATTCTCCACGAAATGGCCCATATGTGGTTCGGAGATTTGGTCACTATGAATTGGTGGAACGGCTTATGGTTGAATGAGAGTTTTGCCACATTAATGTCTTCCATAGCGGTATCTGAAGCTACCGAATTCGACGATTTGTGGCATGACTTCTACCTATCAGAGAATTTAACCGCCATTTCAGCTGACAAAGCTGTTTCGACCCATCCGATAGAAGTCCCTGTATTAAGTTCCAACGATTTCTTCAACGTGTTTGATGCAATTACCTATGACAAAGGCGCATCTGTGCTCAACCAACTATCTCATTACATTGGCCGCGAGAACTTTCGGCTAGGAGTTTCCAGCTATCTTAAACAGCATTCATGGGGGAATACCGAGCTGTCCGATTTCATGGATTCATTGTCTACACAGTCCGGCGTTGATCTTAGCCCATGGGCCCAAGATTGGATGTATCAGGCTGGCGTTAATAAACTCGAAGCTAAGTTTAGCTGTGAAGCTGGCCTGATTAGCAGCTTGTCAATTTTACAAACTGCTCCTGTGAGCCACCCCACTCTGCGTAATCAGCGCGTACAGCTCGGCCTATTTTCCAGAGACGAAGATGGAACTATTTCGCGCTTCGCGGTTTTGCCTATCGAAGTCAGTGGTGCACAAACCAGCGTAGATGATGCCATAGGCTTGACTTGCCCGCAGCTCACATTGCCTAACTATGAAGGCTGGGGCTATGCCGAGGTCACGCTAGATGATGAGAGCATGAACACTATCATTGGCGATAATGCTCTGTTGAAAATTAGCGATCCACTAATGAGATCGATGGTTTGGACAGCGCTTTTTGAGGCTCCAAGCAATGGCCAAATGGACAACAGTCAATTGCTAGACTTACTGATTACTAACATGCCTTTTGAAGCTAATGACAGAATCATTAGACAAACGCTATCTGAGTTAACGGCCAATCTAAACCATTTGGAAAGGTTGGCAGAGGCGTCCTCGTTTCAATTATCGAGTTATAGCAAATCTGCCGAGGAACAATTATGGAGCTTGATTTCTAGAGGTGTCATTGAAGGCGCCGATTCTCAAAGCGAAAGCACGCTTAATATTCGTCTAAGATATTACCAAGATATCGCGCGCAGTGTCGCTGCCCTGGCAAACCTTGAAGGCTTGGTAAACGGCGAGGTAGAGATTGCTGGGCTTAGCATTGGTCAAGGTACGCGCTGGGATATTATCAACCGTTTAGCACAGCGCGATTATCCAAATGTTCGGGATCTTATTTCCGACGAACAAGCACGAGACCCATCAGACGCCGGTCGGCGTGCCTATTTTGCCGCGCAGTCAGCGCTACCAAATTTGGAGATTAAGCAAACATGGGTAGAAAGATTTTTGGAGACTGAAAACCCTCTACCTCTGTCAAATCAACGGGCGGCGATGGGTTCAATATTTCCGCCTGGTCAAGAGGAATTGCAGCTGGCTCTACTGCCTCGACTTACAAACAACCTACCCGCCTTGGCAGCTGGAAAAGACAATTACTACCTACAGTCCTACGCAAGAGATCTATTTGCAGGCATCTGTAGTGAGCAAGGCTTGAAAATCATTGAACAAGCAATTGCACAGCCCAGCGCCATCGGCGCTACGCTCTTTCGCTTTATGAGCGAGAACGTCCAACGCGCGCAACTTTGTGTAGCCAGTAAAACGACTAAAATAAATGACTAGAATAGATGACTAGAATAGATGACCAAAAGAGCTGACTAAAATAAGTGGCCGAAAAGTCCCATTAGAAAAAATTATCGCAACAGTAGGCCCCAGCGAAGAAAATAAAAAAGCTACCTAAAACTAAACAGACGCTGCCGATAAAGCCTTGCCAAACAACTTTAGCGCAGCCTCGGTGAACGCTAACATATTAGCCTCTCTATCGGCTGAGTCTGTTTCTATTTTCATGGTCAGTTCTACCGGCCCCGATATGCCAATGACACTGGTGCCCGCCGCATGTCCATAAGGAGTTGGCGCCGGTCCTGCCGCCCCCAGTTCTGCGACACCCCAAGTGGTATCCAGCTTGACCCGCGCCGCCCTTGCAAACTCTAGAACCATTTCTTCTGACAAAGGCTGCAGGTGCTTGACCCTCGCTCTATCAAAATCTAGAAATTCACGGCGCGAGCGCAGGCTATAAACAACACTGCCGCCAATAAAATAAGCCGATGCGCCGGCCACACAAAGCAAGTTGGCGGCGACTAGGCCGCCAGTAGAAGACTCAGCCACCGACACGGTTTGTTTAAGCTCTAGTAGCCTTGCCCCGATAGTGGCTGATGAGTCGAAGAATGGCTTCATTATTGGTGGCTCTATTAACGGTGCTGGTTAGGGGTTCTGGGCAGTAGTTCTAGGTAATAGCTCTAAGTAGTAGCTCAGTGCAACTTACTTTTTAGGCGCCGTAATATCATCAACGCTGTCCCTTGAAGACACTAAGGCATGCCAGCGCCAAAGATTAGTCAGCGAATCTTCCGGTTTTAGACCAACCAAAGTCCTCGCGAAATCGATAGCTGTAATTAGTGTGATATCGGCAATGGTAAATCTATCGCCGGCCACATAGTCAGATTCGGCAAATTCTTTGTCCAAGCGTGCATAGTAATTATTCACATTTACGTCACTAACTTCCTTAGCTTCAGGAATTTGTTTGTAGATACCCATCTTCGCAACGATTGGCCCGTTAACCCAAGACACGCCAATCTGCGGCCAAAGTTCAGTTTCAATCACGCGGTTGCGCATTTCAATATGACCTAATTCATACGCATCTTCACCAAATAAATTAGGCCCCGGATATACCGCTTCTAAATAGCGACAGATGGCGATTGATTCGGACAGGTAGCGGCCGTCATCAAGTTCTAAAACCGGAACTTTGCCACTTGGGTTTTTCTTCAGAAACTCCGGCGACTTATGCTCGCCTTTCGCCATATCCACCTGCACCAGCTCGTAATCGAGCCCTTTCTCGGCCAAAAATATTCTTACCTTGCGTGGATTAGGGGCAGTACCGTAGTCATAAAGTTTCATCGAAGTTTCCTGTTAGTTGTTTTAAATGCAAAGACGGTTTTAGAGCCCAAGCCACCTTAAGCGGCATGATAGTCCATTCGGCATCAAGACGGGAGCTAAAAAGAAAAGTGAAATAGTTTGCCTGATTTTCACAAATCTCTATAATAATCAATCTGTTGACTCAAAACCTTTGTTTTGATGAATCAAAAACATCTCGACATCGCGCCAACAAATCCGTATAGTGCGCCTCCTCGATACTCGACTTATCAACTCGATTTTATCTCACCTTATTCACCCACCACTAACTGATCTAGGCCATGACTGCCTATTTAGGATATTTCTGTGATCTCAACTGCCAACATCACCATGCAATTTGGTGCCAAGCCTCTTTTTGAAAATATCTCCGTAAAATTTGGAGATGGTAATCGTTATGGACTGATTGGCGCCAATGGTTGCGGCAAGACCACCTTCATGAAGATACTCGATGGCAGCCTCACCCCCACCGCTGGCAATGTCTCTATTACACCTAACGAACGTCTTGGGAAACTCAGCCAGGACCAATTTGCGTTTGAAGCCTATAGCGTTTTGGACACAGTCATAATGGGGCACGAAGCCCTGTGGGAAATCAAAAAAGAGCGGGATCGTATTTATTCTCTGCCTGAGATGTCCGAAGACGACGGTATGGCAGTAGCTGAATTGGAAGTTCTATTTGCTGAGCTAGATGGCTATAGCGCAGAAAGCCGAGCCAGCGAGTTACTTTCCGGCGCAGGTATCGCCCAAGCGCTACACGCAGGCCCTATGGCAGAAGTGGCGCCAGGCTGGAAACTAAGGGTGTTGTTGGTCCAGGCGTTATTTTCAGATCCAGACATCCTCTTGTTAGACGAACCAACCAATAACTTGGATATCAACGCCATTCGTTGGCTAGAAGGTGTTCTCAATGATCGCAAAAGCACAATGGTGATTATTTCTCATGACCGCCACTTCTTGAACGCTGTCTGTACTCATATGGCCGACATCGATTTTGGTGAACTTCGCTTGTACCCGGGAAATTATGATTCCTTCATGATCGCCTCCACTGCCGCTCGTGAGCGACTTCAATCCATAAACGCCAAAAAGTCTGCGCAAATCTCTGACCTACAGCAATTCGTCAGCCGCTTCTCTGCTAACGCATCGAAAGCCAAGCAAGCCACCTCGCGTGCAAAGCTTTTAGATAAGATTGAACTGGAAGAGATTAAGCCCTCAAGCCGAGTAAGCCCCTACATTCGCTTCGCTCAAGATAAAAAACTGCACCGCCAAGCGGTTGTGTTGGAGAAATTGGAACACGGTTTTGACGGTGAACTACTGTTTAAGAACGGCAACATGATTTTGGCAGCCGGCAGCCGTCTCGCCATCATCGGTGAAAATGGTGCTGGCAAGACTACATTACTACGCTGCCTGGTTAACCAACTAACTCCCAACTCAGGGAAGCTACAGTGGGCTGAAAACGCAGACCATGGCTACTGCCCACAAGACAGTACTGAAGACTTCAATAGCGAACTGAATCTTTTTGACTGGATGAGCCAGTGGCGCAAACCGATTCATGACGATCAGATTGTTCGAGCCACGCTCGGCCGGTTATTATTTTCGTCTCACGATTTTGAGAAAAAAGCTAAAGTTTGCTCCGGTGGCGAAAAGAATCGACTCTTATTTGGCAAGCTTATGATGATGAATCCCAACGTTTTAGTTCTAGACGAGCCTACAAATCACTTGGATATGGAATCAATCGAATCATTAAACCTAGCCCTTGAGCACTACGAAGGCACGTTAATTTTTGTCAGCCACGACCGAGAATTCGTATCCTCTCTTGCAACTCGCGTAATTGAAATTAGCGATAAGAAGCTTAATGATTTCCAAGGAACTTATGAAGAGTATTTGGCAAGCCAGCAAGAAGCTGGCAAAGTGATGGCTTTTAAATAGTTAATTAAGTAATGAATAAACTTGGGCTCGCAACTCTTTGCAACTGGCCCAAGTTGTTTTGCAGGATCTACCAGCGCTGGGTCTGGCAGATAGCGGTAGTTCTCAGCCGGCACACCGCCATCTTGCCCACACAACTAACCCGCTATGCGTCCGTTGTTGATTTGTGGTTCTAGCCCAAGTTCAAGCTGGCCGGTAATTCCAAGCGCCGCTTCATTGAATTCAATTTCTATTCGTTGATCGATATGCCAATCAACAGTATCTGCATAGG
>JBLHVT010000014.1:0-37764 GCA_047628735.1 Glaciecola sp. | reverse complement strand
GGATTGCGCATCTAAAAGATACTGTGACAGCAAGGTATAAAAAATAACTTGGACGTTGGGAAAGATGTAGTACACCGAGCCGATCGGCACTCCTGCTACTTCAGCGATTTCTCGCGAAGTAATACCGTCAATCGACCAAGATTTTTTAGCAAGTTGATCCGCCGCCAACAAGATCTTTTCCCGCCTTTCTCGGCTCCTTGTTTGCGATGGGCTTCGCCTTTCTAATGTTGCTTCATTCATGATTGCTTATCCAAGCGCTCTAAGTGGCAGTGTTCATAATTTAACATAAACTTGAACATGACTCAAATTCAAGATATTGTTCTGATCAGCAATTCTAACTAAACCTATCGATATTGAAATGGGTTGCATGAACATTGAGCTTCACCCATTCCCAAGAGGTACTAAAAATTGAACAACAATAACTTGTCCCGAAGAAAATTCCTCTGCCTCTCCTCGATTTTGAGCACTGGCCTAATCTTGGGACGCCCCTCGTCCGCGCAGAGTTTAGACGGACACGTTTATGACGTAGTGATTGTAGGCGCGGGTATATCAGGGTTAGTTGCGGCTCGGCATCTCGTATCCAAAGGGATCGACAATATCCTAGTACTTGAGGCTCGCAGCAGGGTTGGAGGACGAACCTTCAATCATGATATCGGAAACGGCTACGTTGCCGAGGCAGGCGGTCAGTGGGTTGGTCCAACTCAAACCGCCATTCATGAACTATGCTCAGAACTAGGCATAGGGATATTCCCTACTTACTTCGAGGGAGAAACCGTCTACGACATTGATGGCGACCGATTTACCGACACTTATTCTCAAGACGAACCTAGTAACCTCGAACTCAAAATAGATGCATTGGCCTCAACTGTTCCAATCGAAAACCCGTGGTCAGCCCCAAGAGCCGTAGAATGGGATGCCCTAAGTCTGGCAGATTGGATTAGAGAAGAAAACATCACAGGCGGTGATGAAGCTTCTCTCATATCTGCAGCACGCTATACCTTAGGCAGCACGACTGAAGACGTCTCATTCCTATACTTTCTTTACTATGTTCAGTCTGCCGGAAGTTTGCATGTGCTAGAAAGCATGCGCGGCGGAGCGCAAGATTCGCGCATCGAAGGGGGTTCACAAATAATCAGTCTAAAAATAGCTCAGGCTCTAGGAAATAAAGTCCAGTTAAGCGCTCCAGTTTCGAAGATTTCGCAATTAAGCACTACTGCTGTAGTAGAAATACAAGACCAAAAAATCCAGTGCCAACAAATAATTATGGCCATGATGCCGAGCGACTGCGAAAAAATAGAATTTGAACCTAGCCTGCCTGAAAAACGAAAACTCCTACAAGAGAATTGGCCTAGCAGTGGAGGTGGCTCCAAGATTAATGTCGTCTATGAAAAGCCTTTTTGGCGTGCCGCCGGCTTGAATGGAATGTCTTTTGGGGAGGGAAAACTGCAATTTATTGTAGACAACTCGCCTCCGGATGGCCAGTTAGGTGTGCTGATGATCTTGGGGAGCCAAAGCAATTCGTTTAGCGAAGGAGCAGCTAAAGAGCAGCAAGTAACTGCGGAGCTCGCTAAATTGTTTGGTCCTCAAGCAACTCAAAACATCGGCTATCATGAAATGTTCTGGGACTCAGAGGCATATACGGCTGGATGCGTCTCCGCCTTGATGCCAGGAGTACTCACCAAATATGGTAGTGCAATGAGGGGATCTGCAGGCAAAATCCATTGGGCAGGCACTGAGGCATCAGAGGTCTGGACAGGCTATATGGAAGGTGCTGTTAGGGCTGGGAAGAACGCTGCTCGTCATGCCATCGAAGCCCTTTAACACCTTTCCCTTTTGATAGACCAGGCATCGATTTCTTCAGATTCATACGTGTGTATTGTGTTTACCCATTTTCACGCTAAAAACCCAGGCCGGCAATCTCGAATTTTTGCTCGCCTATTTTGCTATGGAATGTCGGAGAACTGGATTGATCTGAATTTTTTGATTCTGAAGCCTTTACTTTTCCTTGCGGCGCTTTCCGTCATTGGCATTAGCTTATTAATAGGTCGGTTGAATCTCGTGTATAAGCGTATCGGTATAATATCAAGTTTAGGTATGCTGGGAATACTTGGATTGATTTCAGTGCCAGCGCTACCACTGAGTGCCGTTAGCATGCGCCGCTCATTTGACGCGCTTAGTTGTACTGGAACATCAAAACCTTCGGTTAGCGAATTTCCTTATTGTTAGTTTGAATTCGAAGCTCTACTTTGCTTTTGGCGCTATGGTTTACAAACTTCTTGAGCGTGTAGCGAAGAAAAGAAATCTAATTGGCCAGTACTAAAAAAAGTAGGAATGGTTTTCATAGCGAACTGACGCTAAACAAGAGAACCATAGCCGCGGCACTATCAATCTCAGCCCTTTGCTCTGCCACGATCAGTTACGAGTGTCCGTTTTTGGCAGTATGAATCGGTTCCGATAAAAAATCTTTTGCTTAAGCCTTTATTGAGCGTTCTTCATACTCACTGAAACTCGCGTATTCTGAGAAATCAAAGCCGAAGCACGCACACCAAAAAACGAAATTGATCGCGTAGTTAGATGAATCAATTGGAAAAAATACACCGCATGAAAAAACAGATACGATGTGCAGACACACAATACTTTAGTATCAACTTCAAAAATTCTAGACCAAGTAAGCTGCACGCTCAGCCTAAATAGGCATGCTGAGCTAACTGAACTAAAATGCCATCTGGGTCGGTAAAATACAGTTGGTCGCCACCGCTGGTGCGATTGGCAGGGTCTGTGTTCACGTTCGCTGTGATACCGTGCGCTTTAAGCTTCTCTGCCAAATCATCTGGATTGTAATCATCAACACCAATACACAGATGATGCATGCCTCCCGGATTAGGTAGATTATATAGACCCAAAAAACTCTCCTTGCCCAAGCCCATGTTGATGCCGCCGTTAGCAGGCCTGCTGATAACATTCATGCCAAGCACTTGCTGGTAAAAATCAGCGGAGCGCTGCACGTCAATCACTGATAACGACACATGATTCATAGAGCGGCCAATGGTCACCGGCTCGGGACTTTGGGCAAAGCTGCTTGGAATACTCGCCGTTGCCGCCACCGCAGCTAAAGCTGAAACTAATTCTCTGCGGGTTAGCTTCTTATCTTCAAACTGCTCAACTAACTCATCGAATTCTTCAGTCTGTTTATTCATTATTATTCTCCGGCAATGCAAACACCCATAAAGTCCCGCCTTGTGGAACATAATGAGATTCACCTTTCGCCATGTTAATTAAATTCTGTTCACGCTGGGCATCAACGCCCCAACCCGCCAACACAGCCACGTATTGTTTTCCGTCCAATGTATAAGTGACAGGCACACCAATCACTCCTGAGTTCAGTCTTTGTTCCCACAATATCTTGCCAGTGCTGGCATCAAATGCCCTGAAGAAGCGATCATTAGTGCCACCCATAAAAACCAAATCACCTGCTGTTGCGAGTACTGGGCCCCAGTTGTGATTTTCAAATGTGGTAGTCCACGCACGTTCACCGGTATCCACGTTCCACGCTTGCAGTTCACCAATGTGATCAGCACCAGGTCGCACGAAGAAGCCGCCATTTTCTGACTGTCCCCGCCCCATATAAGCTCGACCTGAGCTGTATTGAACTTCCTCTCCAACCATTGTCGAGCAAACATTGTCGTTAGCAGGAATAAACAACAGCCGCGTCTTAGGATTAAAAGCCGCCGGCGGCCAATCTTTCCCGCCCCAAAGAGAGGGACAAAAATCTGCCTCATAGCCTGTACCGGGCTTTTTACTCATATCGTATTCAGGCCGACCGGTCACCGGATCGATGCTGGTAAACACGTCTTGATAAACATAGGGATTAGCGTCTACAAAATTGATGCTATCTGCCTCTCTTTCAAGAAACCAAAGATAGCCATTGCGCCCTGCATGAACCATTCCGTTTATGGTTTCTCCGTCTCGCTCGAAATCGATTAGCAGCGGTGCCGATACTTCGTCCCAGTCCCAAGAGCCATTCCAATGGTACTGATGATGATTTTTGATTTCGCCAGTACTAGCATCCAAAGCAATCACAGAGGTGGAGTAGAGATTGTCTCCTGGCCTAGTGTCGCCCATCCAAGGTCCGCCGTTACCGGTTCCCCAATAGGTCAGATTAAGCTCAGGATCAAAAGAACCCGTAATCCAAACTGGAACCCCCCCGGTCTTCCAAGTATCCCCTGGCCAAGATTCCGACCCAGGTTCTCCTGGCGCTGGAACAGTAAAGGTTTTCCAAGCTTCTTCACCTGTCTCGGCATCGTAGGCTGCTACAAACCCGCGAATACCTAACTCGCCGCCAGAAACGCCCACCATGATTTTGCCGTCGGCAACAAGTGGCGAAAGCGTCATATAGTAGCCGTTATAATACTCCTCTACAGGTATCTCCCATTCCACTTCTCCGGTCAAAGCATCTAAACAAATTAAGAAAGCATCGACCGTTGCCAAGTACACTTTGTCTCCATACAAAGCAACGCCGCGGTTGGTAGGGTGAAACTGAAACAAATCGTCAGGGAGGTACCTAACATAACGCCAAATCAAGTCACCGCTGCGGGCATCAATAGCCAGCACATGATTTTGCGGCGTACTAATATACATATAGCCATCATTAACTATTGGAGGCGCCTGATGCCCCTCTCTAAGCCCGGTAGAAAAGCTCCACACATTTTCTAAATCGCCAACATTGCTGGAGTCAATCTCATTCAGTTCGCTAAAACCATGAGAGTCATAAGAGCCTCTATACATCAACCAATTACTATCTTCTGGGTTGAGCAAGCGCTCATCTGTAACTGGATTATAAGGTGGCAGGGTTTGGCCAAACGCTAAGGTGGCCACGCCGGAAAAAGCAAGAACACCTAATAAGCGACGAACAGTGATTTTCATTTATCAAACACTCCTGTGTTATTTTTATTATGCGTCTTAATTTTGCAGCGCTCGCACGGCAGTCAAATAGCCCTACTAGAACTGCCGTGTAAACCCGACTCGGCCGGCAAAACCTGCCGACACTATCACTTCCCCGTTGCTAAACCTCAGAGGCAAAATCGCTAATGGTCTCGGTGCTGGCCCACCAACAACGTTGCCACCGGCGTAGACATCAAATTGAGATTCATGACAAGGACATGCCATCAGCAGCTCATTCGAATCCCAGTTAGTCACATCACAACCGGTATGGGTGCAAACAATTGAATAGGCAATCACGCCATTAGCTACATACCTTTGGTATCGAGGGGTAAGTTTTTCAGTATCGATACGCGTGACCATGACCCGATTAAGGCGCGAGCCGCTACGAAGCGTGCCTGTAGCAGGATCCCGCGCCAGTGCCGACACTGGCCGTTGATCTAACAAAAGCAGCTCTGGACGCACTACCTCGCCTTGATTCGGCCCTTCTTCAAAAACTAGAAAATCCCCAGCTTGAGGTTTTTGCCGAGCAGGCGGCTGCGCAACCGCGGCCATAGGCAGGGCTATCGTCGTAACCACACCTAGCCCGAGTGCTACACGGCGAGTCATCTTTACAGATGATTGATCTTTTTTAGGACCTTTAACACTCATGAGCTTGCCTGTAGCTGAAAGTTAAGTTGGAAGTTAAGTTAAGTTGAAAGCTAAGTTGCAATGGGATCTGCACCTAAAGTTTCGCCGGAACACACGACCAGAATTGAAAACATGGAAAAAAAACACAGGCAGGGAATTTATCAAACTGTCTCGCACCCTGCAATCAAGCATAAATGACTCGCTGGCATTAAAGCGACAATAGTTGGCAGCTAACTGCGGCCAATGCTATGTTTAGCCAGACGAGAACTCAATTTAATAAGGGTTCCGGTGCAAGGTTAAATCGGAGAATAAAAATAAATAAACGATTGCTGAACATACATTTAGCGCATACTTTTTCGGATTCAAGTCACAGCTTGTCTCTCAAACCTCTGAGCCTCTCCCGGTTGACCAATGCATTGCTCTAGCTCAGGCATGAGATTTTTTGAATCCGGCTATCACCGATTTGGCCATACCCTGGGTAACCTCTTATTAACTTCTAAGCCTAAACCATCGCTATCGGATCAAAACCAATGAGGTTACCGTCTCTTTCAACAACCATCCTCGCCAGCCTAGTTCTAGGACTATTGCTTGGCGCAGGCCTAAACTTGCTGAACCCGAGCATGGCCGATGCCTTGTCACTGTGGATAAAGCCAATAGGTGTGCTGTGGATCAACAGCATTCGCATGACCGTTATTCCTCTATTAATGGCGCTTCTACTCACCGCCATCGCCAGCCATGGCGGTGGCGGTGCTATGGCCAAGCTTGGCTTGAAAACCTTCGCTTTATTCGTCCTGTTTATTGCCGCCTCAAGCTTTTACACTTTTTTGTTTGCACCACCTTTAATCGCGCTACTTAATATAGATCCACAGGCCAGTGCCACGCTACTAGCCACGACCAATGCTAGCGCTTTTTCAACCGACGCCCTACCGCCTTTTAGCGATTGGCTTACCAGCCTGATTCCAGCCAATCCCATTGCTGCTGCGAGCAATGGAGACATCTTACCCCTACTTATTTTTACAGCATTGTTTGCTTCGGCATTACTGCATACCAAGGCTGAACAACGAGAGTCCGTAACCGGCTTTTTCTCGGGTGTTCGAGAGGCAATGCTCATCCTTATAGGCTGGATCATGAAACTGGCACCTCTGGGTATCTTTGGAATCGTCTATCCGTTGGCCGCCGCATTAGGCCTCGATGCGATAACCGCACTCAGCTCTTTTATCCTAATTGCCAGCGGGTTGATTAGCGTCACTATAATCGCGCTCATAGCGCTGGTCGCCGCACTAACTTCAGTGCCCACATTGCAATTCATCAAGGCAGTCGCACCTGCGCAGATTATTGGTTTCAGTGCTAGATCCTCTTTAGCTGCATTGCCAGCTACTTTTTCTGCGGCAAAATCGCTAGGGGTTAAAGATTCAATTTCAGGCGTAGTTCTACCCGTTGCTGTCACTCTATTTAAATTCGCCTCTCCTATTGCAAGAATCTCAGGCAGTTATTTCATTGCCGCTTTATACGGCATCGATTTGGGCACCCTGCAGCTGTTAACAATAGCGGCGGCTATTGGGCTTTTTAGTTTCTATTCGCCCGGCATACCCAGCGGCGGCTTATTAATAATGGCTCCTGTTTATGAAAGTCTCGGTCTCCCCGTTGAGGGGATAGCCATACTCATTGCGATTGATTTAATCGTCGATATGTTTCTCACCGCAGCTAATGTGACCGCGAACACAGCAGCCACCCTCCTTCTATCTCACTACACCTCCAGCCCAGATTAATCGAAATTGTGATTATTGACTTGGGTCAATTTATTCAAAACCACAGCAACTACTCTGAAGCTTAAGAACTTGGCGCACTCCAGTACTGCAATTAGTCCTAAAACAGCCTGCACGCCCAGACCAACCAACAGATGAGCTTAAGAGCTGGCCAAAGGCTTAACGTAACGAGCAACTTGCATTATGAAACTCAAACTTATTTTGAGCACGAGCATTACCGCAGACCTCTTGCCGTCTGGCTTAAGCCATGCAGAATCGCTTGTTGATGGCATCTACCCCTCTGGCGGAGATGATAATGGCAAAGGTAAATGCACCGTGAGCTTAAAAAATACCGATACCACAAATAAATTTGGTGATGAGACATTTGAGCTGGAATCCTGAGCCGATGGCTGCCACGAATGGAATGCTCTGGGAATATCCAAAAGTTATGCGATAACAGCAGGACTGGTAACCAATGCCGGTGCTCCAGCTTTCGTATAGATCAGTTTTCCTTTTGGCCCCGCTGGCAATAATATAGAAGCGACCACCATCGACCTTGAGGGCAGTCTTTGCAATAGCAACTCGTTCGTGACGGAACCTGCAAGCCTCTGCGGCGGACACTAACAGCACCTCGTAGTGTTTTTAAATAGTTTAATTCCATCAAAGTGCAACTCTGCCCCGGGTCGCGCTTTTTCACTTTTTGAATTTATTACCCTTCCGCGTCAATTCTTAAGGTTATGGCTAGTTTGCGTTTGAAAAGCCAAGCTCATTTGTACCTGCTTGGCTAGACAGCCATGTGATGCACCTACATTGGATGACAAGGATCTACTAATGAATTAATTCCTCAAACTGCCCCACTAAGGTAAACTAAAAGTATGTATAACCCCGACAAGTTTAGCCGAAATTCCGCAGCGCAGTTACCATCGGCCGATGTCTTATCAGTGTCCAGCCTCAACAAATTAGCGCGGTCCCTGCTTGAAACCAACTTTCCCAATGTGGTTGTCGAAGGCGAAATATCCAATCTAGCTAGGCCCTCCTCCGGTCACTGCTACCTCACGCTCAAAGACAAGTCTGCACAAGTGCGCTGCGCCATGTTCTCAAACCGAAATCGTTTCCTTCGCTTTCAACCAGAAAACGGTCAGCAAATTGTAGTCCGCGGCAAACTCAGTATTTACGAAGGGCGCGGTGACTATCAGCTCATCATCGAATCTATGGAACTGGCCGGTGATGGCGCTTTGCAACGGGCTTTCGAAGAGCTGAAGTCTCAATTACAGGATGAGGGACTTTTTAAGGCAGATGCAAAAAAAGAAATCGGCACCAGTTATCGGCATATTGGCCTGATTACCTCTGCAACTGGCGCTGCAGTTCGAGACATGATCACGGTATTCGAGCGTCGCTTTCCCGCTACGCGCCTCACTGTCTTGCCTGTTGCAGTGCAGGGCAAAGAGGCCGCTGGAGAGATAGCCCGCGCCATACATCTGGCTAATAAATTAAGTGGTTCACTGCATCTTGAAGCGCTAATTGTTGGCCGAGGCGGTGGTTCTTTAGAAGACTTACAAGCATTTAATGATGAATCTGTTGCCAGAGCTATATTTGCGAGCAAACTACCGATTACCAGTGCGGTCGGGCACGAAGTTGATTTTACTATCGCAGATTTTGTAGCAGATTTGCGCGCACCAACACCTTCAGCGGCTGCTGAGTTGATGAGCCCGTCCCAACAAGAGATGCTAGCTTCCTTTCAAGGATTCCAGATACTCCTGCGCCAACTCATTAACGCACGAATCCAACAGCTATCCCAAAATGTCGATTGGCTGAGCCGACAACTTAAACATCCTGATCGGCGCTTACAGGAGCATCTAAGAAACCTTGCTCAGCTGACCAAACGACTGCAACGCAATATGTCGTCGCGATTTCAGCAACAACGAAACTCCTTAATAGGGGCGAAGCGCAGCCTCAAATCTAACTCTCCGGCACGGCGAGTAGCCCAGGCTCGTGAATTGGCTCTATCAATAAGCAAGCGCATGGAACAGGCGATGTCATCCACTCTAAAGGACAATAGAGCTAGCCTGAGTAGTCTAGGCAGAAGCCTCAACAATATAAGCCCACTGAATACCCTAGCTCGCGGCTACAGCATCACTTTCGATGAGTCTTTAAGAGTAATTCGTGCAATTGACGACATTGAAATTGGTAGCACCCTTATTTCACAAATAGAAGGTGGGCGGATAAGCTCCACGGTTGAATCAATCACTCCATCATCCCAAGAGGATAAGGACTGATGCAGCGCTGCTTCTGCTCTTAACCTTTGCTATTAACCTTGGCCTCGCGCATCCTAAAACCTGATCGGTAGGTGCCCCAAAATGTCAGTTACATCCCTTCTGTGGCGTTGTCCCGCATTTTTTGGCAGTGTAGGTAATTTTAAATTTCCCCTTTAATTCCTTAATTTGAGCAAGGTTTAGTAACAAACTGACCCAATAAGGCTTGGCCAGCACCCAATTGTGTGACGCACGTAACAAAAACCCTTTAGCAACCCTTTCGTTGGTGCTTTAAATGCTTATAGTCAGTACACCGGCTTTATTAAAGCTTGAACTCTGAGCCTACGCTTTTATGGCAGTGCACAGATCCTGACGACGATAAGAACCTAACAGGCCTACTCAAATGCCATTTATAGAAAATCTGTTCATGCTACTTTTCGGTCATGCTTTAGCGGATTTCGTGCTTCAACCATCTGCCATGGGTTACGGTAAAAACCGCAACGATAAAGTCCACGACAAAGAGCACAGCTTGTTTCCCGTTTGGTGGTACTGGCTTACAGCTCATGCATTAGTCCATGGCGGCGTCGTCTACCTTATTACCAATAACCTTTTGTTCGGCATAATAGAAACTGTTATTCATTGGATTACAGACTATGCGAAATGCGAAGGCTGGATTGGGATGCATCAAGATCAAGGAATTCATATCGGATGTAAGTTCGGTTATGCCGTCTTCCTTTAAATAACCGGCTCATTGACCTTTGTCCCAGCCTTTCAAGCTCAGCTCAGCCTTGCCAAGCACTGAACCTATGTTCCCTATACCTGCTTCTATCACCCACCAGAACAGGTTTTGGCATTGCCTTGAAATGAGGCTAAAAACCTGTGTCTGCTGTAGCGGAAATTCGTTAACATCAATGTCTCAGGCTAATCAGACATAAACAGGCAGTCCAATGAGCAAACGAGACCAACAGCGCCAAAAGAAAGAAGCCATGCAGCAAGCCGCTGCCCAGCGTGAACAATCTAAAAAGCTATTTGGTAAGGTCGCCCTATTCGGTATCGTGCCTGTACTGGCTATCCTGGTCCTCTACACACTCTTTACTCAAGGGCCTACCTACTCCACTGTGGAAATCGCCGAAAACGATCACGTCAGAGGACGCGAGTCTAATCCTGTCACTATTGTTGTTTATGCAGATTTTCAATGCCCAGCTTGCGCAACAGAGAACGAAACAATGACTCGGCTTTGGCCATCGATTAGAGACAAAGCGCATTTGATTTTCAGACACTTCCCAATTACCTCCGCGCACCCGCACACTTGGACAGCTTCGCTATATGCTGAGGCAGCTGGAAATCAAGGTAAGTTTTGGGAAATGCACGATTATTTATTTGCGACTCAGTCTATTTGGGCGTCACTTCCCAGCTTCGCCGCTGAACAAGAATTTGAATCCTATGCGCTGGAACTTAGCCTCGACATAGATCAAATGAAGGTGGATATGGAGTCTGACGAATTGATCCGCAAAGTACGAAATGATCAGCGCAGTGGCAATAGCTCTGGAGTGCTTTCCACGCCCGCACTTTTCATCAATGGCAAGTTGCTCGCGCGGCCTAGTCGAGATCGAATCGTTGAAGCAGTTGAAGAAGCATACTCAGACTCAACTGATTCAGTTAGCTAAGGAGCACCCTCTGGCGAGCCCTCAGCCGCCTTAACGATCAACATGAATCGTCTGAGAATGTCATTAGACTCTGGAGTATCCAGCACCGCGTCATGCAGTGTACTGGCATCCAAACCTTCTGCGTCGATATCAATCTGCCGGGCCAGAATATAGGCTTGAGTAATTTCTTTGTTAAATTCGGGGTGGAACTGCACGCCCCATGTCGATTCACCTATGCGAAACCCATGGTTTCGATCAAATCCGTTGCTCGCTAATCGAACCGCAGCGGCAGGTAGCTCAATCACCGATTGTTGATGGGAAACGTTCACAGAAATCACCGTTGGCAAACCGTTGAAAAGCTGATCATTCTCAGCAGCAACACTTAAGTCAATCGAAACAGTCCCAATCTCCCTGCCACAGGGATGAAAGTCTACTACGCCACCAAATACCCAGGCGATTAATTGATGTCCATAGCAAACTCCCAGAATGGGAATTTGCTTGGCAAATGCCTCTTTGATAAATTTTGCTGCGCTAAAATTCCATTCTTCCAAATCGGTGACATAAGCGGGAGAGCCAGTGATCACCAGTGCGGACACAGAATCAGGCGCTGGCAATTGCTGCCCCTCATGCACCGAAACCACAACAACCTCCTGTGGTGTCAGCCCTAGGCTGGCACAAAACCAATCCTCGAAATCCACGCCCTGCTTTTGAAATGAGGCAATAGTATTTCCGGTTTTCATAATTAGCAGTGGTTTAATCATAACTTTTGTCTTATTGCAGGAAACCTGCGCTCACTAGATCATGCCCTTAGGCAATCTTATTCAAACAGTTCACAAGTAATAATTCTAGTCGCCAGCCTGTCTGGATTACTACCGAAGTAAGCTCATCTATTGCAGACTTAATCTAGCTCAAGTTATCCTCAGCACAGGCGTAACAATAGTACAGACGCTAACTACTGAGGATAATATTCATGTTGGAGAAAATAGACACGCTGTTAGGACGGTTGGGCGACAACCTAAAAGACACATGCTGGCTCATATTCCGTTTGCTTTCATCGGCTATGTTTATGACCCATGGCTTTGGAAAAATTTTTGGTGAGAACCCTCAACCTATCACCGGCGGTGGAATGACCAGCGTTAACCTTGCTGATGTCATTACATTTCCTATGCCTATGGATATAAACGCCTTATATGTAGCGGGCATTGTTGAACTTTTTGGCGGCGCACTAATTTTGATAGGGCTTTGGACTCACTTAGTTGCCTTAATTGCTTTGATAATAATGGTTTTTGCCTATTTGACTGCACATCTAGCTTGGTTTCCAACGCTCAACAACGGTGAGCTAGCGGCCATGTACATACTCACTTTTTTCCTTCTTTTTTCTTTCGGTCCAGGTCAATACAGCATTGATACTTGGCTTTCTGTACGTCGTCAGGAAAAACGTAAGTCCTCTGCGGATAAACCCAAATAACATGAACCAAAAAAACTAGATAGGATGAGCGGAGAATTTGAGCAGTGCAAAACCGCAGCGGCGGATAAGCGGCCTTACAATTTAGGGTCGCTGAGTTTCACTCTAGCCAGCAACACAATTCCTATTCCGATAATCACAATTGTGGAAGATAGCAGCAGTCGACTAGAAATAACCTCACCGACCAGCAGTACTGCCCCTTCGGCAGCAATAAAAGGCAACGCCAGCTGAACCACTGCCGCTTGTACTGGCTTTAATAGCGGCAGCACTCCGTACCATATGGCATAACCGACACCTGACGCTAAAGCGCCAGATGCCACAGCAAGTAACAAGCCCGAAGTCGACCATTGCCAATCATAAGGCCAAAGTAAAAACACAATCAAAGCCATTGGCAGTGATTTGATGAAATTAGAGGCTGTGTCTGCTATCGCATCTGTCGACTGTGTGCCCACCAGAGTGTAAAAGCCCCAAGCAACACCGGCTAGGGTCATTAGGCTAAAACCCAGCAAAGGTGGAGCACGCCCGCCCGGGGCAACCAAAAGAACAAACCCGGCAAAGGCGGTAATAGCGCCAATCCATTCCATCGGCGTCAGACTATCACCATCGATGAAGGTCTTTATAATCATTGTAATTTGCACTGATGCGAACAAAATCAAAGCACCCGTTCCGGTATCTAAATGGGAATAGGCGCTTGCGAAAAAAATTGCGTAGTTAAACAGCATTGCAGCTGCTTTCCAACTGCCCTTGCTAAGAATAGAGTTCGAAACAAGGCCAGAGACAAGTCTAGAGGTGGACTAATTTCTAAAATATAAAATAAGTGAGAGAGTAATAGCCGCAGCCAGGAGCCTTACAAAGGTAAAACTCGCAGGATCTATTTCACCACCGCTTAAGGCAATTCTACAAAGAATAGAGTTACCTGCAAATGCGCAGAGCGCGAGAACGGTAAAAAATGGAACTTTCAGTGCTATCACTAAGCAGTGGAAAGCCAAAAGTCTAAACCTTGGGCGTTAAGAGTCATATCCTGAGCCAGCCAATCTCTAATTTGAGATTCTGGAACACCACACTCCTGATCGAGCAAATGGTCCACGCTCGCCTGTAGAAGAGCAGCAGCTATACGTTCAGTACGGTTACTATGCTTGGCATACTCAACCGCGATGCCAGCATAGTCTTTAATGGTAAGCCTAAGCTGTGTGGCTAAGTCGCTTAGGCCTTCATGCATACCATAATGCGTTAGAAAGACCCTCTCTGGTTTTAAAGACATCAGAGCCTTAAGCGACTGGGTCCATGCCTCTGGATCAAACTGAACGGGAGTAGTAGGAGGAAATATAAGCGGTGCGCGCCCATAGTTTAGTTGGGGATAACTAGCGCCGAAGGTATCCCCTGTAAAAAGTCCCTTACTGACCTTATCAAAAATGCAGTAATGGTGACGAGCGTGACCCGCAGTGTCTAAAAAAAGCAGTTCTCTGCCGTTAAAATCTAGAGTCATCTCATCTTCTGCGTGAATAACTCTTAACGGGTCTACAGGAATTAAGTTTCCAAAAAGCCTTTGATAAGTCTCTTCACCGTAGACCGCCAGCGAACCTGCTTCAAGCTTAGTAGGGTCAATCATATGCCTTGCACCACGAGGGTGAACAATTAACTGAGCCTGAGAAAACTCCTTCATAAGACCACCTACTCCACCAGCATGGTCCAAGTGGACATGGGTTGGCATAATATAAGCGACCTGCTCTTTGTCATAACCTTTGCGGCGCAGCACTTCTAACATTATCGGTACAGAATTATTCGTCCCTGTATCTATAAAACCAAGCATGCCGTCCTGTTCAATGAGATAGCAGCTGGCCATCCCTCGGCGGCCGAGCATCGTATCTATGCAGGTAATCCCGCACAGATAATCTTGAAAAAAAACGTCAGTCATTTCGGCCGAGGACTCTAGAATGATAGGGTCATTATTTTGAATAGCTATAAAATGCTTTAGCTGCTTGGTATAGGCTATAAACGTCCACCTTTGAGCTAACCGAATAAGGGGTGTGGATTGATAAAAGTGGTACGCCAAAATCAATTACTTCAATATTCTGACTTGAAAACTCTCCACCAATCGTGCCTCCACCAGCCCTTCCAACTTTGTAAGTAACCGTCTGCCATGGCACTTCATTGTCATCTAAAAGTTTCCGCGTCCAAGCTATAAACTCGGAGTTTGCTGTATTGCCCTGGCCATAAAGCTTTAGGTTAACACCGTAGCCAAGTTTGGGAGCATTGCCCAATTCCCAAGCCCCTGGGTTTGCTGGGTTGACACCAGGATTAACGTCAATGGAGATAAACTTAGTTTGCCTAAGAGCTGAACGAAACAATGGCTCTCTATAAACTTCACCAAGCTCTGAATAGAGCATTCGCGATAACAAGTCGGCGAAGTATTCAGATCCTGCACCTGTGTTGTTTCTATTTCCTACTTCTTCGTTGTCCACCAAGTAGGCCATCGTGGTCTTTTCGGGGTTGTCCACATCGGCAATGGCTCGCAGCGTTGCATAAGATGCAAGACGATCATCTTGTCCATAAGCTGCAATTAGTCCTCGGTCAAAACCCATGTCACGAGGCGCACCCGCTGGCACCAACGATAACTCAGCGGAGACTAGATCCGCGCGCGAGACACCGTATTCATCAGCAAGATATTTCAAAACCTGATCAGCCACGTCTGCACCTTCCACTTGATCGGGGATATGGCCGACAACAGGGTCTAGGTCTTCGGGACCGATGAAATCACCTAAAGTTTTAGAATTCCGGCCAGGGTCAACATGGGGTGATAATTCTGGCACCATAAAAATAGGCTGATCAGGATTCAAACCTATAGAAAGCGAAATAGTGCTGCCATCTTTCTTATCAATGCGACCCATTAGCGCTAGCGGTAAATTAGTCCACTGATGAAATTTAATGCCGCCATGATAATTTGTCTGAAACAGTGCGAACTCGCTATCTTCGTATACAGGTCGGCTCTTTAAATCCAAGCGCGGCGAGTCGATGTGGGCACCTACAATATGAAAGCCATTTTGTAGAGATTCCGTTCCAATTACCATGAGGCTTATAGTACGGTCACGGTTGACTTCATAAAGTTTTGCTCCAGCTCTAAGCGTCGTCTCTTGCGTCAACTTTGTAAAGCCATTGCCTTCAGCAAAAATAATTGCCTGTTCAACAAAGCTAAGCTCAGTGCGGGCCAGGTGAATAAAATCCTTATAGTCCTCGGCAAACGCAAACACGGTGTCTTTATCGTTTTGGGACAGCCCAACCCATGATGATTGGCAATCGAGGTTGTCTATGCATTCATCGGTGGTCTGGGCAATTGATAGCGAGCTAAATAATGAGCTAGTAAGCAATAGCGAGAAAAAGTAGTTGCGTATCTTCATAGCTGTCCTCAATTATAAATAATCAATCTCTGCGGGCTGAAAGTTTAGACTAACGCACCCCAAATTATGGGTTTGGATATTCTTGCAAGCAGCGCGTGAAAGTCGCTGGGTCTACATTACCGCCAGACAATATCACTGCTACACGTTTATTTTTGATGTCGATTTTTTTCTGCAACAATGCGGCCAAAGCCACCACGCCGCCTGGCTCCACTACCAATTTCAAATATTTGAATGCAAAACTCAGTGCATGCATAACCTCGAGCTCGGTCACCGCTAGAAACTCATCAACCAAGCGGCCGTTTATAGACCAAGTTATTTCCCCTGGTGTCGGTGCCATAAGAGAGTCGCACAGTGTAGTTGCCGTATTGTCGATCTTTACTCGCTCACCTACTTTTCTTGAGAGGACATGGTCGTCAAAACCCTGCGGCTCCACACCAATTAATTGAGTCTTTGGCGACAGGGCCTTGACTGCTGTCGCAACCCCTGACATTAAGCCGCCACCACCACAGGGGCTTAGTACATAATCTGGCTCGACATTTATCGACTGCAGCTGATAAATCAACTCTAATCCACAGCTGCCCTGGCCGGCGATAATATCAACATCATCATAAGCCGGGACTACCACCGCGCCAGAGCGCCCCGCTATGGCTGCTGCAATTTCTTCACGTGACTCATTATGGCGATCATAAAATCTAATCGTTGCACCCTGCGTTTTTGTACCCTCCTTTTTTATTTCTGGAGCGTCATGGGGCATAACAATAGTGGCAGGCATAGCCAATAGCTTGGCTGCATAGGCTATGCCTTGAGCGTGATTTCCAGATGAAAAAGCCACCACTCCATTGCGGCGCTCTTCGATGGAAAGTTGGCTCAGCCGGTTGTAAGCGCCTCTAAATTTGAACGCGCCCATGTGTTGAAGGTTTTCAGCTTTGAAAAATACTTCGGCGCCAAATATTTGGTTCAGATAAAGCGAAGTAACGAGTGGTGTTTTTACTGCAACGCCTTCGATGCGCTCGGCAGCGGCTATTACATCCTCGATCGAGACAGTCATTTCGTGCCCTCTCCTAGGGTAACGGATCAGTGTTTCGGCTTTTTCCTGCTATTTACAACACGCTTGTCACGCGCGATTTTTTTAGGCGAAAGGCCATCTTCTTTCTCAGTAAATGGGTTGCTATCACTTTTCATCTCAATTCGAATCGGCGTCCCCTCTAACTTTAACGCTTTGCGAAAAGACTTTTCCAAGTACCGCGTGTAATGAGAAGGCACCTTATCTGTTTGTTTGCCATGAATGATGATCAACGGTGGATTATGACCGCCCGCGTGGGCGTAGCGAAGCTTAATTCGCCGATTATTAACTACCGGCGGAGCATGATCCTTCACCAAGTCCTGGAGAATACGTGTAAGAATATTAGTGTTAAGTTGCTTGCTGGCAGAATCATAGGCCTTGTGTATTGATTCGTAGATATCGCCCACGCCCGTTCCATGTAATGCAGAAATAAAATGAATTTTAGCAAAATCGACGAAAGTAAAGCGGCGCCGTATTTCTGTCTTCACATGCTCTTTTTCACTACTAGCCATGCCATCCCACTTGTTAATGGCTATCACCAAAGCACGCCCTGCCTCTAACACATAGCCAAGCAGGTGAAGATCTTGCTCTACAAGTCCGGTTCGAGCATCGACGATTAGAACAACCACGTTGGCGTCTTGAATTGCTTGCAACGATTTAACCACTGAAAACTTTTCAACGGTTTCCTTAGTTTTTCCGCGTTTTCGAATCCCTGCCGTATCAATCAAAGTGTATTCCCGATCTCTTCGGGTAAAGGGTATATAAACACTGTCTCTGGTCGTGCCAGGTTTGTCATAAACAACAACCCTATCTTCCCCTAGCATACGATTGACTAAAGTCGATTTGCCCACATTAGGTCTGCCGGCGATGGCTATTTTAATGCCTTGAGCGGGCACTGGTTCAGATTCACCCTCACCTACCGACCAAGCATCTTCCAATACCTGATTCAGCATTTGAGTAACGCCTTTGCCTTGGGTAGCGGTAACTGGAAACACTGTCGATATGCCAAGGCTATAGAAATCTGCCATGGCTTGATCAGGGTCCATACCATCGACTTTATTGACTATGAGGTATGTGTTTTTATTATTTTTCCTCAGGTATTTGAGGATCCTATCGTCATCAGGGGTGAGTCCGTCTTTGGCGTCAACAATAAATAGACAGATATTTGCCTCATCGATTGCCAACAAAGACTGTGCTGCCATTTCAGAGTCGATGCCATCTTCAAAACCGGTTATGCCTCCGGTATCTATAGCTATAAACGGCTTACCCTGAGAAATACCTTCGCCATATTTGCGATCACGAGTGAGCCCCGGCAGGTTTGCGACCAGCGCATCACGACTTTTGGTGAGACCATTAAAAAGAGTGGATTTCCCGACATTAGGGCGACCGACAAGGGCAATTACTGGCCGCATGATTAAAACCTTAAAAGTGGATGGAGTGTTGCTGATTTACTGGATATTGAGGGCTACTAATCTGCCGCTATTGCCATAAACATAGAGCTTGCCATCTTGTGCCAGCATATTAGCTCTAATACCATCGTTATCAATTTGCGTGCGGCCGACAATTCTTCCATCGACCTGAGAAACTAAATGTACATAGCCTTCTAAGTCGGCTAGCGCTACAAAATTGCCTATTGCTGTGGGAGCCGTAACTTCGCGAAACTCAAGGTCTTCGTTTTCCCACACAATATCATCTGAGTTGTCTCGGATGGCAATTAGATGACTTTCGTCGTCACTGTAATAAATATTGCCAAAACCTTTGGTAAGACCGTGATAACTGGACGCTTCACGTCCCCAAACTATTCGGCCTGAAGACACATCGAAAGCCATCAAATTGCCTTGATAACTTGCAGCGAGAATCCGGCTGCCATCGAGGACTAAATCGCCGTCCACATCAATGACTCTGTCAATATCGTAACGCCCCTCTGGAATTGCAACTCGTTCTTCCCAGCGAAATACGCCGTTTTCAGCTGAAACAGAAACCAAAGTACCGTTACTAAATCCAGCAACTACTGTTCCAGAACCTGTGAATACCGGCCGGCTTGTTCCTCTTAAAGTCAAAGGAGGCAGAGTGGACTCATAAATCCAGCGCTGTTCACCAGATTTTTGATCAAGGGCAACTAACTTATCGTCAACTGTCTGAGCTACGACAACATCGCCATTACTTTGCGGAGCCGAAAGCACTTCACTTGATACTGGAGCGCGCCACAGCTCCTCTCCATTGCTTTGATCAAGCACGATGACGTTGGCGTTTCTTGTACCAAGCATTACCAAACCCTCACCTGCGCCCACGCCACCTGTTACCGCAGTGCGCAAGCGTGTTTGCCAAATCACATCTCCAGACTGCCGATCAACCGCCACCACATCGCCGTCTTCACTAGCAACAAAGATGACAGCGCCGTCGATAGCTGGGGTTAACTCGGTGTAGTTTTTTCCTTGCCCATTGCCAACGCTAACACTCCACTGCCGCTGCAAATTTACTTCGCGCTCAATAGCGACCAGTTCTCTGGGTGGATTAACCTCGTCATCAGAAAACCAGGTCAAAGGGTTCCAGCTGAAAGTTGAACAACCCGTTAGCAGCACCAGTGGCAAAATTTTCAGAAAGCGAAACACTGAGAAGTTAATTACTTTTATCATAGAGTTTTTGTGAGCCCTAAGTGTCTTCGGACAAATTGTCTAGTTTCATGCGCAAGCCATCACTGCTAGAGCCGGCCTGCTGCGCCGCTAAGTAGGAATCCCTAGCTTCAACTGTTCGGCCCATGGCTACATATACATCGCCTTGAAGCTCAGCATAGCCGGCTTCAAATGTTTTTGGTGCAAGACTACTAATTACAGCTAGGGCACCATCATTGTCACCTTTAGCTAGCAGCACTCTGCCTAAGCGTAAATTTGCGGTTAGAATTAGACCTTCATCTGACTTTACAAATAGTCCGGTCAGAGGGTTCTCAATGATCCATCGCAGAGAATCTTCTGCAGCATCTAAATCATCCGTCATAACTTGCTGTTGAGCCGAAAATAGTGAGCTGTACCGAGCATATATCGTGCTGCTATGCTCCGCTCTCAACTCAGTGGCTAGGGCGATTATCTGAGCCGCCTCTTCATTACTAACTAGGCCACCTTGTTCATTAATGGCCAAGCTCAACACCTCTTCGTACAAATCTGATGCGGCGTCTGCACTAGCCGTCTTAGACCCTTCCCACAGCGTCCAGCCAGCGTAACCGCCAACTACGACGACAACTGCTAATACCAGCTGCTTGCCATTTTCATCCCACCATTTCTTGAGGGCTTCAATTGTTTCTTCTTCTGCCGCGTTAATCGCCACGACTTACTCCTCTTTTGACTCGATCATCTGAGGCCTGCTAACGCCAGATGAAAAAAAATTGACTTATCGTCCTGCCATAAGCAGCAACGACAAATCTCCAATTAAGACCGCGATTTTACCTGTTTGTTCGACTAGAGGCACGAGAATGTGCGTTATGACTGAGAAATGTCGATAAATTCGCCTAACTTTGCTCCGATTTGTTCCACTTTGATGGATTCTGATCGGTTGGAATCATCTAACATGCGCAGCCTAAGCTGAGCCGAACTAGAATCACCTTCCTCTAAAATAACCGCTACCCTTGCCCCACTGGCAAATGCACGCTTCATCTGACTTGCAGGCTTTCCCCCGCCACAGTGACAAAGCACTCCAAGAGACGGATGACTTTGGCGAATTTCCTGCGCTAACGCTAAACCCTGAGCCGACAAATTTTGACGCGGCACAACCACGTAAATATCTATTGGTCGTAAAGCATCCGCAGGCACTTTTCTCAACTCATCAAGCATTAACACAATACGTTCTTCGCCAATGGCAAATCCGGCAGCAGTCGTGCTTTTTCCACCTAGTTGCTCGACCAAGCCATCATACCTGCCCCCACCGCAAACCGCGCTCTGTGCACCAAGTATGTCGGTGGTCCACTCAAATACGCAGTTGTTGTAATAATCCAAACCCCGCACGAGGCGCGCGTTTTCCTTATACCTTATGCCTAAACCCCTCAATAAAGAGGTTAGCTGCAGGTAGTGCTCTCGGCTATCGTCGCCGATATAAGCTGAAAGTTCAGGCCCATCCGCTAAAACTTCCTGAACCGCTGGGTTTTTAGAGTCCAGTACTCGCATAGGGTTGCTGTACATACGCCGAGTGGCATCTTCGTCCAATGATTCCTGTCGGGATTCTAAAAAGGCAGACAAAGCGCCAGCGTAAACTTTCCGGTCTTGGGAGCTACCGACGTTGTTAATTTCTAGAGTCAAATATTCCGACAGACCCAGTTGCCGCCAAAGCTCTGCAGACAGCTGTATAATTTCTGCATCAATATCAGGCCCGGCCATTCCAAATGCCTCAACACCAAATTGATGAAATTGACGATAACGACCTTTTTGAGGTCTTTCATGCCTGAACATCGGCCCGTGATACCACAGTCGCTGCTGCTGATTATATAACAACCCGTGCTGGTCAGCGGCCCTGACACAAACGGCAGTGCCTTCCGGTCTCAAACTCAAGCTGTCTCCGTTGCGATCATCGAACGTATACATCTCTTTTTCAACTATGTCGGTCACCTCACCGATGGAGCGTTTAAATAATTGCGTTTGCTCGAGAACAGGAAACCGAATCTCTTGATAGCCATAGCCACCAACAACTTTTTGAAATGTCGCTTCTAAGTACTGCCAGGTTAAAGATTGTTCAGGAAGAATGTCATTCATTCCTCTGATTGCTTGAAGTTTTGCCATAATAAATTATTTCGCCTAGCAGCTAGTCAGTAGCGATGATGTCCTCTTGCTCCGCTTGTTTTTTGGCGACACGAGCTCTGACCATGGCTTCCAATTCGTCCACCAAATTATCGTTGTTAATCTTATGATCAGGCTTGCCCTCCACATAGGCCAAATTACTCGGACTGGCACCGGTGAGACCGATTTCCGCGACCATAGCCTCCCCAGGGCCATTAACGATACAACCAATCACCGCCATATCTATCGGTGTCGTTATATCCTCCAATCTCAATTCAAGTTCGTTCACTACCGAAATCACATCAAAGTTTTGCCTTGAACAGCTCGGACAGGCGATTAGGTTAACGCCTTTATGTCGAAGCCCTAAGCTTTTAAGAATATCAAAGCCAACTTTCACTTCTTCTACCGGGTCTGCCGCCAGAGAAACTCTAATAGTGTCACCAATGCCATCCATCAGAAGAGCGCCCAGCCCAATCGCCGATTTAACAGTACCAGCTCGCAATCCACCAGCTTCGGTAATACCCAAGTGAAATGGCTGATCAATTTGATCTGCCAATTTTCGATAGGCTCTAAGGGTCATGAAAATCTCTGAAGCTTTCAGACTGATTTTAAAATTCTGAAAATCCAACCGATCTAAGATTTCAATTTGATTAAACGCCGATTCCACCATTGCCTCAGCACTGGGTTCTTTATACTTGCGGAGTAAATTTTTTCCTAAAGAGCCAGCGTTGATACCAATGCGCAGCGGTACACCTTTATCTTTGGCACTGTCAACAACAGCGCGCACGCGAGCGTCGCTCCCGATATTACCTGGATTGATACGTAAACAATCGACCCCGTACTCCAGCACTTTTAAGGCAATCTTGTAATCGAAATGTATGTCTGCCACGAGTGGTACCGACACTTGACTTCGAATGGATTTGAAGGCTTCTGCCGCATCCATAGACGGCACTGATATTCTAACAATATCGACACCGGCACTAACCAAGCGCGAAATTTGCTCAAGCGTCGCCGGAACATCAGTAGTTTCAGTATTGGTCATGCTCTGCACTGAGATAGGCGCATCGCCTCCCACCGCAACATTACCAACCATTATTTGCCGTGTCTTACGGCGGAATATGTTTTGCTCACCACGCATAGTCTACAAACCTACTGTCAAACGAGCTGAATTATCGATACGGATGCTTTTCGAAACATCTATATCCTCTCCGTTTAGAATCATTTTAGCAAAAAGCGCATCACCTAATAAGACATTGAAAGGGGCCGCGCCCTTAATCTCAAGCACATCACCGGAGTCTCGCAGGTCCCGATAAAGTATATTATCGGTGCTATCTCTTACCTCGACCCAGCTCACTCCAAGAAATGTAATAAGCAGAAAATCACTGCCTTCGGTTTCTATCAATATACGACCGCCACTGCTTTCAGGTTCTGTCAGAGCTCGCCCATCAACTTCTGAAGAAGATTCATCACTCACCTCTAATTCTGAATTTACTATTACAGCAGGTGAGCTTAGCATTTCTGAGCCCTGCTGAGCCTGTTGCTCGACAGAAGGCGTTACTCGGTCGGCTGGATCGATTACCTTCGTAACCACGGCAATATCTAAATCTATCTGTGCCTCTTGAGACTGCGCAACATCTTGAAGCATAGGGTCCATGATTGGTGCTATCGGTATTAGTGCCGGGGCTGACGTTAGGGCTGACGTCGGGGCTGACATAGCTACCTGAGTCGCGTCTGTCTCATCGGCTGACGCTGATTCTAGCTCGATGTAGGTTTCAGATTGAGAAGACTCAGCGAAACTTGAGTCAACGGTCTCCTGCTCGCCACTACTAAAGTACCAAAGAATCAAAAATAAACTAACGAAAGCGATTCCTGATCCAATAATCCAAGGCCGATTTTTGTCCTTACGACGACGAGCTTGTATGCGCGTTTTCTCACGAGCAGCATTTTGCTGCTCATCCACATAACCATCGTAGCTACGAATAACCTGACTTTCTTCCAGCCCAAGCAACAATGCGTAACTTTTAATATAACCTTTTGCAAAAACCGCACCGGGCAATTTCTCAAAATTATTGGACTCAATAGCCCTGACATAATGCATTGTTATGTGCAGCTGATCCGCCACCTCTTTTTCAGTTAACTCTCTACGCAGTCTCTCAGCGTGAAGAATACCGCCCACCGATTCAGCAGTACTTGGCTCTGTTTCATGAGCGTCATCAGCTTTCATTTGCTGTTGGTTTTTGTTAGTTGGCATAGATAAGTTCTTGATACGCTTTAAATTCAGCAGTGTCCTGATAAAGAGTCATCAGCAACATTGAAAATTCGTCCACCAGTACTTGGTTCTGAAATGAATTTTCAATTTTTATACCGGCCAGTAAGGCTTTTGGCGGATGAGTTATTTTATAAAACCCAACGATTGTGAGGTACTGGTTAAAAGCGGTACGAGCTCCCTGCAGGTCATCTCGATTAAGGCGAATAATGGCTAATTCAAGCGCCGACAAATAGAGATTTGAATTGAGCTGCAAAGCCCGCTGAAAAGCATTTTTAGCCTCATCTATCTTATCAATCATCAGTGCGCTACGTCCCAAATTCTCAAACGCTATAGCTCGGCCTTCATACATAGAATCAGACACCACTTGTTCTAGCTGATTATAAGCTTCTTGAAAATTCTTCACGCTGAATAGTAAGGCGGCGTAGTTATTTCTTGCTCTTGCGTTATCAGCATCGAGACTAATCGCTCGTTCAAAAGTTTCTTGTGCGGCTTGAATGTCTCCCTCTCTCTGTAAAATCAAAGCCAGTACGTTATAAATTATAGAGTTCCGATCATCAATATCCAGCGCATTACTAATATTTCGTCTTGCGCCAACCATATCATTAGCGTCGTAATAACCAACCGCCAAGTTGACATAATCTTCAACAGCCCGCTCATCAGACGCGGTCGAAGCAAAACCACCGGTGGTGGTTGTAATGCAAGCGGTTAACATCAAACCAGTGAGCAGGACGAGCAATGCAGCTTTGCAGGAAGCTAATTTGATTCTACTAGTTTGAATTTGGACCACAATATTTCGACCTGTGTTGCTTCGATTTGTCTTACAGTCTGTCGGCAGCCACGGCGAGGTTGTCGGCTCTGTCAAATACTTTCCCACTCAACTGCGCTTTAGCTCTGTGACGTTGACTGCGCTTAGTCTGGTCG
Organism: Glaciecola sp.; assembly: GCA_047628735.1. Taxonomy (GTDB): domain Bacteria; phylum Pseudomonadota; class Gammaproteobacteria; order Pseudomonadales; family Pseudohongiellaceae; genus UBA9145. The sequence continues at coordinate 12,680 of JBLHVT010000014.1, read as the reverse complement.
GCGACCTCACCTACTAATTGGCCACAAGCTGCACCAATGTCGTCACCTCTAGTGGTTCTAACGGTTACGGTATAACCTTCGCGCTGAAGAATCTGACGAAAATTGGTTACCGAGGAGCCGCTAGGCCTGCAGTAATCACTTAGGGTGAAAGGATTGAAAGGTATAATATTTATCTTACATGGAAATGTTTTTAATAATACAGCAAGCTCTCTGGCATGCTGACGATGGTCATTCACCCCAGCTATCATGGTGTATTCAATTACCGGTATTCGCTTATCAGGAAGGCTTGCCATATAGCCGCGTACAGACTCTAACAACATAGCTATATTGTATTTCTTATTGATCGGCATGATTTGGCTGCGCAGCTCATCGTTAGGTGCATGCAAAGAAATTGCTAACGATGCCTCAGTAAAATCTTTCATCCGATCGATCGCAGGAACCACACCTGACGTGCTAACCGTAACCTTGCGCTTTGACAAGCCGTAGGCACAGTCTTCCATCATGAGGTTGACCGCCTCCATCACTGGCTCAAAGTTGAGCAACGGCTCTCCCATTCCCATCATCACAACATTACTAATGGGCCGTTCCAATGCGCCAGAAAAACCACCTAGCTCTTTAACGGCCCACCACAGTTGACCGACTATTTCGGCAACAGTGAGATCGCTGTTAAACCCCTGTTTTCCGGTGGCGCAAAAACTGCAGTCTAAAGAACAACCTGCTTGAGATGAAATGCAGAGCGTTCCGCGAGAAGCTTCCGGGATAAAAACCATTTCTACTCGGCTTCCACTGGCCACCTCGACAATCCATTTCCGAGTTCCATCGCTGGATAAAAAATCTTCAACCACAGCTGGCAAAGAAATTTGTGTTTTAGTTTTAAGCTTTTCACGCAAGGACTTACTAATGTCTGTCATCGCGTCGAGGTCAGTGATTCCACGTTGGTGAATCCACTTCAGCACCTGATCGGCGTGAAATGGTTTTTCACCAAATTCTGTAAACAATGCTCGCAAACGATCACGCCCCAAACCTGCTAGATTAGGAAGTGTGCTATCTGTCATGCTTAGCTGATTCTTTACTCTATCAGGCATGGTTCACAAACCCCGCGGGACTGACTGCTAAACAAATATTAAGAACAGATTTCTTCAGCACTGAAAAAATAAGAGATTTCGCGCGCCGCGGAAGTCGTTGAGTCAGAGCCATGAACCGCATTAGCATCAATGGACTGAGCGAAATCTGCTCGAATTGTGCCAGCGTCAGCGTCAGCTGGATTTGTGGCCCCCATCAGATCGCGATTTTTAAGAACTGCGCCCTCGCCTTCAAGCGCCTGAATCATAACTGGGCCAGACGTCATGAATTCAATCAAATCGGGATAAAAAGGCCGACCTTCATGTTCAGCATAAAAACCACCGGCTGATTTTTCATCTAGTTGCACCATTTTTGCAGCGACTACTTTCAAGCCAGCTTTTTCAAATCTAGTGTAGATTTCGCCGATAACATTTTTGCCCACTGCATCAGGTTTAATAATAGAAAGGGTCTGTTCGATCGCCATCTTAACTCCAAGTGTTTCGGTTTTTCTAAAGAGCGCACACTATACGCGCAAATACTCGGATTTTGTACGTGCAGTGATAAAAAACAAGCATTTCTAGGGTTTTATTCGGCAACCTCTTCGATCCCAACGCCTTGAACAGCTTCTAAGGTTTCTCCGGCCAAGATCGGGACGCAGCTAATCCCGTTAAATGCACTGACTACCCTGCTGAATTTTCACTTTGAGAGTCTACATTCAGGCTCTCAGCACGATTGAATCGCTCAAAATAGCGGCGAGCTGCTAACTCGACTTGAGAACTAATTGTTTAGCCCTGCTCTGAAGCCCAGAATGGCCAAACTGACAGCTTGGAATTTATCTGTAACCGCCATGATCAGTCACAGCTCGTTATCGGGCAGCAAATTGAGCCGAATTCAGGCCAACACTACTTTTTGATCTATCCCAAAGTGGTGACAATTCTCTTAATTTAGTTACTGCATCGCAGATTTTTTCGATGGAATAATCAATTTCTTCTTCGGTCGTGAAGCGTCCGAGTGTAATCCGCAGCGAGCTATGAGCCAGTTCGTCATTTAGCCCCAGCGCCTTTAACACATATGATGGCTCCAAACTTGCCGAAGTACAGGCCGAACCGGAGGACACAGCAAGATCTCTCAGCGCCATCATCAAAGATTCACCTTCGATGCAATTAAAACTCATATTCAGATTACCTGCCACACGAATACTCTCATGGCCATTGACGTAAACTTCTTTCAATTCTCTTAGACCCGCTAATAGACGCTTGCGCAGAGCTAACACTCGCGCGTTCTCCTGCGTCATTTCTTGTTTGGCTAATCGAAAAGCCTCGCCCATCCCCACGATCTGATGTGTGGGTAAAGTGCCGGAGCGCATGCCGCGTTCGTGTCCGCCGCCGTGCATTTGCGGCTCAATTCGAACGCGAGGATTACGCCTCACGAACAAAGCACCTATGCCCTTTGGACCATAAGTTTTGTGTGATGTAAGAGACATCAGGTCTACTTTCATAGACTGCAGATCTATTTCGACTTTGCCGGTGCTTTGAGCTGCATCGACATGAAAAAGAACACCTTTCTCGCGGGTGACCTCAGCGATGGCGGCGATGTCATTGATGACTCCTATTTCGTTGTTCACATGCATCAATGTAACCAAGACTGTATCTGGGCGGATAGCAGACGCCACATCTTCGGGCGCGATAATGCCCTGCGGCGATGGGGCAAGATAAGTTACTTCAAAACCTTCTCGCTCAAGCTGCTGGCAGCTATCCAAAATCGCCTTATGCTCTATCTTGGATGTAATAATGTGCTTGCCCTTCTCACCATAAAAGTGGGCTACACCTTTGACTGCCAAGTTGTCGGCTTCGGTTGCACCTGATGTCCAAACGATTTCGCGGGGGTCACAATTAATGAGATCTGCAACTTGCTGACGCCCCGTCTCTACAGCCTCCTCAGCTTTCCACCCAAACATATGTGAGCGCGAGGCGGGATTTCCAAAATTTGCCTCTAACGTTAAGCATTCTGCCATTTTAGCAGCAACCCTAGGATCACAAGGAGTTGTCGAGGAGTAATCCAAATAGATAGGGAATTGCATTTATAACTCCGAAAAAAAAATGACTATACGCTCACAGATGGGATAAGAAACGCTCCACGCTCGCCCGCATCAGCTAAACTCTCACCAGCTATAAGATGCTTACGATCCTGTCGTTGGGCAATATCTTTTACTTCACGTTTAGCGACTAAATCAGCGAGGCTTATACCTTCAAGGAAATGATGAATCTGCTCGCTGAGATCCTCCCATAAATAGTGGGATAGACAAGTTTCACCATCTTGACAATCTCCCTCCCCTTGACATTTTGTCGTGTCGATCGATTCGTTGACCGCATCAATTATCTCGGCAATAAATATCTCACCTGCCTCTCCCCTCAGAACATAACCACCACCGGGGCCGCGAATACTGTTGACGAGGGAGCTTTTCCTCAACTTCGAGAAGAGCTGCTCCAAGTAAGAGAGTGAAATGTCTTGACGCTGAGAAATGTCAGCCAAGCTGACTGGGCCTTTTTGCTTATGCAAAGCCAAATCCAGCATAGCTGTGACGGCGTATCTTCCCTTGGTAGTTAAACGCATAGTGATGCCTTTACGGAGATCTCAATTGAGTTAAATTATCAAATACCTAAGTAAAATAGTCAAGTATTGCAGAAGCTTCAGAATTCGACTCGAAACAACAGATAAACCATTAAAATTCAATGATTTACAATCCTATGAGCGCCCGTAAGCGAGAGTTGACGGGGCTTTGCCGAAACTCGGGTCCATCGGGTGACCACATTGCTTGGCCAACATTGAGATAATCGCTAGATGGTGAATGCTGTGTGTAATCAAACCCATTAGCTCTCGCTCAAGCGTGCTGGAAATTTCAATTGGGGCAGCACGGTGGTAAACAGTTTCTCGCACCGAAATAGACTGCCCAGATAGCTTAACCAAATCCAGTTCCCGTATGCGCCAAGACAGCAATGCGACAGCAAAGCGTGCAGAATCTGTGCTCGATTCAATAGCTTTGTCTCTCTTTCTAGCATCATAATCAACACTCAGGTCAGGCAACCCAGCAAACAGGCTCTGAAAACGATCCAGTATATGTCGAACATGACTTCCCATTGAGGAAGAGCCTTCATAGCTATTTGCATACTCGTCAGCACCAAAGCTGTCCACCAAGTCTTCACATTGCTGTACGCAGTGCAAACACCCTTTGAGCAGTAGATCGGCAACAGAGCTCGAGACATCCTGTTCCATCAAAATAGTACTATCCATATAACAAGCAGTTCTGCCCAATAAGACCTGCCTCATCTGGGCTTGGTAACTCATAAGCCACTTATCTCTAAGCTTCAAACACAAGACTGCTGCATCACCGCGCCCCACCAAAAGGCACTCCGGTAAAGCTGCAAGGTTAACAGCGCCGTTTTTCGCACTCAGCCGCTAACCATATCTTTATGGGGTCTGCATTTAGCTTTAGCAGGTAATCTTTTAACAAGACCATGGCAGGCCCCAGTTTATTTCAAATTCAGTTACTACAATCCGAATCGCTTATTGGGGTAAACTGGTAGCTCTATTGAGCCCTTCTCTTTAACAACTAACCTTGGCGGCCTCTCATCTGAGAAAACCGACCTTAAACACCTGAGCTACCATGAAATTTGATTTACATTGCCACAGCCATTTCTCTGATGGCAACCATTCGCCAGAGTTCCTTATTGAGCGAGCAGTAGCGAACAAAGTTACCCACTTAGCAATTACCGACCATGACTGTGTGCAAGTCTTTAAACAGCCAGTGGATGTGCCGCAGGAGCTCACCTTGATTCCTGGGGTAGAAATTTCTTGCGTCTGGAATGGTCAAGAAATACATGTCGTAGGCTTAGGCATAGACGTAGAAGCTGAACAACTCAGCACACTCCTCAATGTGCAGCAGCAATCAAGACGAGAACGAGCAGCAGCCATGGCCAAACAGCTAGCGAGCTTTACCGATCACGATCTCGAGTCCTATTTAGACTCGCTCCCCTGTATTTCCAGAACACGCAGCCATATTGCCAATTTCTTAGTCATGGAAGGGGTTTCTAAGAATCATCAGCAAGCCTTTAAGAAATACCTTTCACGCAAAGGTAAACTCTATTGCCCAGCAAGCTGGTGCGATCTTGAAGCAGCTGTAGCATGTATCAATGCAGCCGGCGGCCTAGCTGTGGTTGCTCATCCCAGCAGATATCCTTTTACCCGAAAAAAATTACTGTCCCTGCTGGACGACTTTAAGCAAGCAGGAGGCGCCGCCATTGAAACTGCATACAGCAATCTAGATCCTTTGGCGCGCAAGAATCTTGAAGAGGTTTGTGAGAAGCTGGAGATGTATGCGTCTTGTGGATCAGACTTTCATAGTGTTGAAAATACCTGGACAGATATTGGTAAGTTTCACAGTTTCGCCGCATCGAAAAAAAATGCCATTTGGAATCATCCCGAATGGCATTTTAAACACAGTTCTTTTTAAGCGGTTTTTCCAAAAAAACTTGGTGGCTGGTTGGGCCTTTTCCTAACGTGCCTTTCTAACGTCTACGTATTGACGCGATTACGTCGCGAAAGATATCTAGTAATGTTTCGTGCTTATAATCGGTAAACTCACCTGCGTCCATAAACATTCCATGCTCTTCGCATGCCTCATATTCAAGGTGCTTTTGCTTAGGGTCATTAATCTTTTTCATTGGAGCGCTGCAACGAGGACATTGAACGTCTCTTACTGTGTTATAGGTTTTTCCTACTTCAGGATCTCCACTGTCTGCAAAGTCCGCCATCCAGTCGCCTTTAAGCTGTTCAGCTTCTCCGTTATCGAACCAAAGCCCTTTGCAACTGTTGCACTTGTCGATAACCACTTTACCGTGAAGGGTCTCGATTTTTAACTCCTGCATATCAGAATTGCATTTCGGACAGTCCATCTTAGTCTCCTTCAGTTCGTTTATTATTATTCCGCAGAATCGTTACAAAACAACCCACATGCTTAAGCTTTTACCCGGCAACGACTTACCAACGCTTGATCTGAGGGCTTAAAAACAATAAATCTGATTCTATAAGATATTTCTCTCCATGACCAAGCCAAAATAGCAGTGTTAGGACCTCAAGTAAGCCAACCTTTATTAAGTAAGCATTCATCTTCACCAAATTAAGATGCATCTAAACACTCTAGTCGCTTATCCACGAGTGTATTAAGGGAGAGAAATCATGAAGACTTTAAAATGTCTGAGCTTAACAATTTTGATATCAGTGCTTTCGCTAAGCGCTCAAAATGCGATTGCCCTAACGGGCTCGGCCAATGTCAGTAGCGCCTGCGCCACCTTAGAATTTATGGCTAAACTGGTGGCCATCAATTCGCTGCTTCCTGCCGATTACGACGATATTATTGAGCTACGGGAAATAGAGACTCAGCTGGCAGAACTCAATACTATGGTGTGCCAGCCCGTTATTCTGAGTGCATCTACTCGCGGCAACAGCCGCTATGACAATGGCACACGGGTTTCCGACGATCTTTATTACAACTCGTGGTACTTTTCCAACAGACAGCTATTCATGGCCGAGCCTGGAGAAGACACCACAATCTACTACCCGAACGGTCGCATAATGGCGTTTCATTGGATGCATGGCGATCAAGCTATTTTTTGGCCAAACGGCAACTTGGCGACGAATTACTTTCGAGAATACGACGAAGAGTGGTACTACCCTGATGGCAATATAATTACGTATGAAGCGGGCTATTCTGGAGCGCGTTGGTTTTATCCGTTTACTAGACTAGATGGAGGCATCGGGCAAGAAGTCATAGCCAGTAATTGGGGAGTTGAAGATGAAAGTTTTACCTTTCTTAGTTTCAATTCAAATGGCGCACTAACTACCAGCAGGGAAAGAATTAGGCGAAAATTGATATTTGATGATTTTGATTTGCTTGACGTTCCGGGTATCTTATTACTTTTAACGCGTTTGTATCAGAATTCAGATTCAGCGAAGCAATTTGCGCCCGCGGACATAAACATTACAGGAGCACCGTTTTAGACCGCTGACGTTGAGTTTATTTAAGAGGTCACCGCGCGAGCTTTTAGTAGCTGTAAGTCGTGGATTCGGCGAGCAGGGAAACCGCATCCATCTCCCCCGACTGACATTTCAAAAGATTTTCCTTGGTCACCACATGGACCTTATCTGATTGCTTGGAGCGCTCAGTCTCTTCACCCAAGTCCTCCAAAATGATGGATACACTTTCAGTATTGGGCAACTCACGTAACGTTGCACCATAAGTGCATAGCGTCGCGAACAACTTGACTTCGAATGTCTCTATTTCTTGCTCAAGCCTTAGCGCATATTCTTTTTGCGCCTGTTCAGAGCGCGCCTGTAGATCAGCGGCCTTTCCAAGTGCCCTCTGTTTAAGTGGCTCAACTCTCACCATAAACGCGTCATATTCTGCTTTAAAATCAAATGACGAAGCTGATGCGGCTTCAGACCTTTCATTGGTGCTGTCTTGTTCTTCTGAGTTTGCCTGCTCTGCGGATGCTGCTTGTTCTGCAGAGCTTGCTAATAGCGCACGCATTTCAGTCATCTTCTCTGAAGTTAGCACGCGAAGACTGTCTAGCTCTTGTTGCAATTGAGCATATCCCGCATCGTCAACCGAACCGGTGTTTCGTAATGAACGTGCGGCGGCGGAGGCCTGTTGGATAGCGGAATTAACCACTAAAGAAAAATCCACACTGGCCATTTTTTCCATCAAGCCCTCTTGCATCGCCGGGCCATCCACAGACACAGTTAAACCAGTATTCGTGGACTGCGCGCTGATAGCGGCAAAAGGGTTAGCTCTGTTTATCGAGCGCATTGCTCGGCCAAGAGATGAAAAACTCATCTGGTTCTTTTGGTTCGCTAGCGGCGTTCGAATCTCCAGAACAGCCCCCTGTCCAAACAGGTAAATACTGTCAACACCGCCGAGACGATTACCGAAAATACCGGTGGCTTGATCTAACTCCAATGACTCCTCTACAATACTAGAAAATATAGCAATACTTTCTTGCAGGTGATCCAGATTGATTTCTTGGCTGTGAATTCCAGCCGAAGCTGCCAGCAATGACATCGAAAAGATAACGCTATTTAGTTTCATAAGCCGACTCCTATTGGACCTTGCCGCTAAAACTTACATATTGGGCTAGCTGTTCTAATGACCTAATAGTTTCGTAGTCATTATTGGCAAGCTCCTGATAACCAACGCGCATATCTTCTAAATCTTGCAACCGTTGCTCCTCAAAGAAAGCGTATATTCGTTCCAAATTTTCTGCAGTGGTTTGCTGGGTTTGATCGAAGACTACCTGCATCAACTGCATGTTATTATTATCTTGGCGATTTTCTATTCGAGTGACGAAATCCGCTAATACCGCTTGTTGATTTTGCTGAAAAGACTCAAGTCGTGACTCGAACTCTACGTCAGACTTAAGACCGGCAATAGACAATGAGTCACCGAATGAAATAGATACGCCGTTGTCACCAATCACTAAACTTGTATTTAGAACAACGAGCAACATCATCGCTAGCGATGCCGCTGTGGGAACCCAGCGCCAGAAATCAAATATTCCACCTCCTCTTTCATTGCTCCGATTATCGCTTCGATCGCCGCTGTTGTGCTCGCGTCTATATAATTCCATTATTCGGTCCCAATGCGGGACTCGCTGATCTTGCCAATTTTCCAAATTGCTTTGAACTAGCAAAAGAGACTCTAGCTCTTGATTGCACGGGTCGCAGCTTCGTAAATGACTTTCCATTTCTTGCTTGGACACTTGACTCAAGTCACTTGAGAAATATTCCTTGGTTAAGTGTTCAGTCTTGGGACAAGGCATTAGCTTCCTCCGATACTACTTTTAATTTTTTAAGGGCTGTATAAAAACGTGTTTTGGCTGTATTCACTGACATGTCTTGTAATTCTGCAATCTCTTCGAATGTGAGTGACTGAAAAATTTTACACTCAACTATCAAGCGCTGCTCCATCGGCAGCTCTGCTAGCATACTAAGAACCTGCGAATTGAGCTCTTGCGCGTTGAGCCGATGCTCAGGTTCGGTTTTAGCCTCGCCTGGCAAACTGTCTAAAATATCGAAACCGTCATCGTCTACCTTTGACTGCACTGTCATCAATTTCTTACGGCGATTCATATCTACCGCCTTATTGTGAGCTATGCGAAATATCCAACTGCTAAATTTTGAATCCCCTCTAAATCGATGCAAATTTCTGTAAACCCCCAGAAAAACCTCTTGCATCAGATCCATCGCATCAGTGGGATTTCCTGTCAGCCTCAGACCATGATTGTAAATACGAGGCTCATATCTTTTAACCAATTTCTCCCAAGCATAGGCGGACCCATTAACAGCTGCCGCTATTAAAGCTTCGTCTTCGTCGATAAGACTCATTTCTGCCGCATCCCAAACCTATTCTCGATTGCATCAGACGCAACCAAGCGAATAATCCATTTCGCAGGATAGTGGTAATTAGGAATAAGTCGCAAGTGACAACTTAATAGTTTGAATTTTAAGCGTGGTTTATTGAGGATATTGATGAAGAGAATCGTCTATAAGCGCACCCCAAGCACGATTGAATGGATGGACGAATTTAACCAATCCTTCAGAATTGACTAAAGGATAGCCCTTTTCAGCCCATTCAAAAATAGAGTGCTTGAGATTTCGGACATTGGTATAGCCAAGAGAGGCAAGCGCGTCTGCTACGACCGCCGAGCGATAGCCAACGGAACAATAAACTATGATTTCTGCATTTTTGTCGGAGACTAGCTCTGCAATATCTGCGCTTTTTGAATTATTTATGGCGCCAGACAGATGACTGACTGTGAATTCTTCCGGCTCCCTGACATCAAATATCTTAGCTGATGAGGTTTCAGATTGTCGACTTTCATTGAGCTGCTGCGTGGAGATCAAACTTACGGCTGGAAATTCGCGCTCAATTTTATTATCCACAGATTCCCAGCTGACCCCAAACAGGCCAACGAAAAGTGAAGAAAGTGAGGCAGAAATGATCAGCTGTACCATGTGTATTAAGAACCTAAGGGTCGATCAATCTATTGCAACGCGCAGTCAGCTATCTCTGTATTTTATGCCAAGCCAATTTAAACGACACCTTTGAGTATCTCCAAAAATAACTGAGAAAAGCTACCCGCATGCTAAAGACTGTGTTTAGGCAGCAGCTTTTTGTTTACTTAAAAGCTGACTGGCCGCTCCAATGAAAGCATTGAGGGACGACGCGATAATATCTTTGCTTATTGCTACACCGCTGAACTTTTGGCCATCGCTCTTAATTTGGATATAAGTAACCGCTTCGGCATCAGCCCCCTGCCCTAGGGCGTGTTCACCGTACTCCATAATTTCGAAATCTTGATTCAAGGCAACCCTCATGGCTTCAACGAACGCCCCCAAAACACCTTCCCCTTCGCCGTTTATCTCTAAAGGCTCACCAAAATAGTCTATGCTCGCCGAAAAAGTTTCTCTGCCATTGCGCTTCTCTATGGTGAAGTTCTCTAGGCTGAGCGCTTTTTTATTAATGAGATAGTGCTGATTAAAAAGACCCCATATTTGATCCGGTTGAATTTCCTGACCACTTTGTTCTGTGTGCCGCTGAACGACGCGACTGAATTCAATTTGCAGCCACCTTGGCAATTGGAAACCAAACTTATTGGCAAGGACATAAGCGACCCCGCCTTTGCCTGACTGGCTGTTTACCCGAATGACATCTTGGTAAGTTCGGCCTATATCTCTTGGATCAATGGGCAAATACGCTATCTCCCAGGGAGCACCTTCTTTATAAACATCGAGGCATTTCTTTATTGCATCCTGATGAGAGCCGGAAAACGCAGTAAAAACTAAATCACCGGCATAGGCTTGGCGCGGATGTACATCAATTTGTGTGCACTCCCTAACGACAGAGACTATTTTATCCATGTCGTGAAAATCCAATTTAGGGTCTATACCTTGGCTATACATGTTCATCGCCATAATGACGATATCCATGTTGCCGGTTCGCTCACCATTTCCGAGCAAGGTGCCTTCAACTCTTTGAGCACCCGCCATAACAGCCAGCTCGGCAGCCCCAACCGCACAAGCCCTATCATTATGAGTATGAAGACTCACAATGACCGAGTCTCTGTTGTTGATATTCCGGCAGAACCACTCTATTTGATCGGCATAAATGTTTGGTGTTGCCATTTCCACCGTCGATGGCAGGTTAAAAATAACCTTATTTTCAGGGGAGGGTTGCCATATGGCTGATACCGCATCACACACTTGGACCGCAAAATCCACTTCTGTGCCGGTAAAACTTTCTGGCGAATACTCAAACGTCCATTTCGTCTCTGGAGCTAATGCTGCGCAGCTCTTAACTTCCCTAGCACCACCTTCAGCGATAGCGATAATTCCGGCCTTATCCGTTTTAAATACTTTTTCGCGCTGAACAACCGATGTTGAATTGTAGACATGCAAAATTGCGCGCTTTGCTCCCTTGAGGGATTCAAAAGTGCGCTGAATAAGCTCGGGGCGAGACTGAGTAAGCACCTGAATTGTTACGTCATCAGGGATTCTGCCTTGCTCAATCAAATCACGAACAAAATCAAAATCCGGCTGAGAGGCTGCGGGAAAGCCGACTTCAATTTCCTTAAAACCCACTTCCACTAACAAATCAAACATTTTTGACTTTTGAACAACAGACATGGGTTCTATAAGCGCTTGATTTCCATCTCGCAGATCCACACTGCACCATGTAGGCGCTTCGCTAATCACTTGGTCGGGCCAAGTGCGGTCGCGAAGCCCAATGGGCTGAAAAGGCTTGTATTTGGTATGGTCAAACCGCTTCGCGTTCATCTCTTTTTCCTTTTGGGATTTCTATTTCCGAGCTTCAAATTTGTTTAACTCTCAGCTCATAGCCAGAGAATGACTAGGATAGTGTAAGCACGGCGGTGATTCTACTCATATTTACCCCTATTTTAGGCCAATATTAGAGAATTACACCAATTTTATTAATATAAATTTGCATAGTAGCTAATGTAGAAGATATATTGAGTTTTACTTCCTTAAAACATAGAAATTAATGCTATGCAGCTAGACAAACTCGACAAGCGAATCCTTCAAGCTCTGCAAAAAGACGGCACCATTACCAACCTAGAATTAGCTGAAAAAATAGGCTTATCTCCCTCGCCGTGTGCGCGCCGGGTAAAGCAGCTGGAAGAAGTAGGCATTATTGATCGACGCGTCACTCTGTTAAACCCCTCAAAACTCGATCTGAAGCTTACCGCCCTAATCCAAATCAGTATGGACAGACATACTCCCGAAAGATTTGAAATATTCGAGCAAAAAGTAAGTGGTTTTCCAGAGGTGATTGAGTGCTTATTAATAACCGGCCAATCAGCAGACTATCAACTCAAGGTAATGGTGCCGGATATGGAGCATTACCAAGCGCTTTTATTAAACAAAATCACCCGCATCGAAGGCGTCACTGACGTGCACTCCAGCTTCATACTCAGAAAAGTTTGCAACAAAACCGAACTCCCGCTGGACCACCTTAGCTATAAATAGAGTGGGCATTCCCCAGC
>JBLHVT010000013.1:0-38875 GCA_047628735.1 Glaciecola sp. | reverse complement strand
CAGCTGGCCTAGAGTTTCCTTCACGCCAAATTACTTTACTAAAGACTCTCGTAATAATGGCTCTAAATAAGGCCATACATTCTCAAGAATTAAATGCTGTGCTTCAGCTTTTGGATGGATTCCGTCTGCTTGCATGAGCTCTGGCTGTTGTGGAATCCCATCGATTAGGAAAGGCACTAGCCCTAAATGTTCGCTATTTGCGATGTTGCCATAAATCTCAAAAAACGGTTTGGTATATCGAATCCCATAGTTTGGTGGTATTTGAATGCCGGTTAAAAGTGTTTTAGCACCGCTCTGGCTGATCAATTCAACCATCGTTCTGAGGTTTTTCTCTAGCGATTTAAGTGGTAATCCACGCAGACCATCATTGCCGCCGAGCTCAAGAATCACAACATCGGGATTATAGTTTTCCAGCATCGCTGGCAATCTAGCCAAGCCTCCGGTGCTCGTTTCACCACTGACGCTGCCGTTAACAACCTTGAAATTAAGTTCGCTCTCACTGATCTTACCTACAAGTAAATTGACCCAACCCTGAGCTTCTTTCAATCCGTAGGCTGCACTTAAACTATCGCCAAACACAAGCAACGTGGCCGGCTGCGCTGCCCATGTTGCCGATGAGAACGCCATGCCCAGCGAAATACAAACAACGGCAGTTACGGCGAACTGGCTCAGAGTTTGATAAAGGCGGGCAGATAGTCGAATTATTAGGGGTTTCATCGTTTAAAGGGGTACTTCAATGGCTACGACGCAGATAATTATGTTAAACCGTTAACGCGCTTATAGCGTACTTTAATAAACACCAAAAATACAATTCTTATCCATCGGTACTCTACAGCGGCTGAAGATGTTGATGTAAGAATCCTCTGATTTGCGAGATTGGCAATAAATGATAGAAACAAAGGACTTGGTAAAAAGTGTTGAGACAAGCGAAGGCTTACTCACCATTCTTAAGGGCATTAACCTCAAGATTGAAAAAGCAGAAGCGGTCGCTATTGTGGGTGCTTCAGGGTCTGGAAAATCGACTCTTCTCGGCTTAATGGCGGGGCTAGATGCTGCCACCAGTGGCGACGTGCTGCTCGACGGCCATTCGCTTGCCGCGATGGATGAGGAGCAGCGAGCGATTTTGCGTGGTCAATTGGTAGGTTTTGTTTTTCAGTCGTTTCAATTGTTACCCAGCCTCACGGCCCTCGAAAACGTAATGCTGCCCATCGAATTGAAAGGCGAAGCTGACCCTCAAGGCAAGGCGAAGCAACTCCTCGAGCGGGTTGGTCTAGAGCAGCGCGGGCATCATTATCCAAACCAGCTATCGGGCGGTGAGCAGCAGCGTGTCGCTATTGCTCGCGCGTTTGCTACTCAGGGTAAAATCCTCTTTGCAGATGAGCCTACAGGCAATTTAGATACGGCAACTGGCTCTAAAATTATCGAATTATTGTTTGATCTAAACCAAGAATTCTCTACAACGTTGGTGCTCGTAACCCATGATGAGCGTCTTGCTGGAAAATGCGATCGCAGTATAAATTTGGTTGCCGGTGAAATAGTCAGCGTTAAAGACGAGGAGCTAATGGGTGCCTAATTCACAATCTTCGACCTTAACCGATAGCAAATCAATTGGGGTATTGACTGCGATCGCACTGCGGCTGCTTTGGCGCGATTGGTATGGTGGCGAGATCAGGCTTTTGTTCTTTGCTTTAGTCATGGCGGTAACGTCGGTAACGGGCATAGCGCTGTTTACTGACCGTCTAGAAAAGGCCCTCATTCTTGAGTCTGCCAATATGCTGGCGGCAGATCGAGTACTTGGGAGTGGACGTCCCTTGCCCGAAGAAATAAAGCAGGAGGCTCAGAGTCGAGGTTTTACAACGGCTGAAACCCTCTCATTCACCTCTATGGCATTTTCTGACTCTGGTAATATGCTGGTTTCTGCTAAAGCGGTCAGCGACACCTACCCTCTCAGAGGCGAGGTTATTATCACAGACGCCGCGTTCACACGCGGAACACCTATACTCAGTGGACCTCCACCGGGTGAAGTGTGGCTAGAAAATCGTGCTCTGCCAGCGCTAGGGATAGAAGTGGGAGATTCGGTCTATGTCGGGGACGCGCAGTTGCGCGTTGGTAAGATTATCATTGCAGAACCTGACCGCTCAGGTGGCGGAATGCTCGACAATGCTGGCCCTAGATTAATGCTGCATTTGGATGATGTGGCTCAGACAAATGTTGTTCAACCGGGCAGCCGAGTAAGTTATCGTTATCTTTTTGCTGATGATGCGATAGCCGCTTTAGATGATTTTGAGCAATGGATTGATACAGAATTTGACGGTGAATACAGGCTGCGTGATGTGCGCGATGAGAGCGAGGAGGTGAGCGATGCGCTTAACCGGGCAGAGAGCTTTCTTTTGCTGGGTTCTCTTTTTGCCGTATTACTGGCCGGTGTAGCGATAGCACTGACCGCTAAACGCTATAGTGAAAGACACTATGATTATGTAGCGATACTGAAAACGTTCGGCTGCACTTCTTCTCAAATCACATTTATCTACCTAACCATTCAAGTTGCTCTAGCGGTTATAGCGATAATCGTCGGCAGTCTTTTTGGCTGGTTGGTCCATGTTGGCATCCTGCAGCTTTTGCAATCGATGATCACAGTGGCCCTGCCTGCTGCTGGATATCAACCTTATGTTATTGGTGCGTCCACCGCCTTTATTTGTTTGCTGTCTTTCGCGATACCACCTTTGCTGGCACTGCGAGAAACGCCTCCGCTGCGAGTTTTGCGCAAAGATATTAGTCAGCAGAAAATAGGCGATAGCGTGCCTTATTTGTTTGGCATAGGCGGGGCAATTTCCTTGGTTTATTGGTACAGCCAAGACTTTATTTTAACATCAGTATTAGTTGGCGCTATAGCCGGGATCGCGGCATTATTGTCGGTGGTTTCTTATGCGCTGTTACGATCGAGCGGGTCCGTGGGCATGAAAGCGGGCAGTGCTTGGAAGCTAGCTATGACCGCCGCTCGTAGGAGACGCAAGCAGAATGTATTACAGGTGATGGTATTTTCGATCACTATTATGTCTTTGCTAATTTTAACGCTGCTTCGTACCGATCTAATTGATGATTGGCAGGCTCAACTTCCCGAAAATACACCTAATCATTTTATGATGAATATTTCTCAAGGCCAGGTTGAGGGAATCGAAAATTTCTTTGCTGAAAATGGCATCACAGGGAATGCTTTTTATCCTCTTATTAGTGCACGGGTCAGCACTGTCAATGGCAGCATTCCTAATCCACAGACTAATATGGATGAAGAGGAAGGCGGCAGCACTTTGACTGAAGGCGCCGGTGAGGTAGACGATCGATATGACGAGATTAGAGATTCGCTGGAACAGCAATCTAGCGCCGATTCACCAGCAGCTGCTGAAGCGGAAGCTGATCAAGCAGAACCGGTGCGAGGCAGGTTGGGTCGGCGCCAAGTCACTTGGTCGAGTCAATTGCCCGCCGATAATCGGATTACTGCTGGCCAATGGTGGGGAGAGGAATCACAACCGGGATTTGTATCGATTGAAGAAGAGTATGCCGGTTGGTTGGATATTGAGCTCGGAGATACCGTCGAATTTGAAATCAATCAACAAACAATCTCTGCGCAGGTGAGCAATTTCAGAAGCGTGCGCTGGGACAATATGCAGCCAAACTTTTTCATTATTTTTACGCCCGAAACTATCGATCACCTGGGCGCTACGTTTATCTCAACGGCGTTAATGGAGAAAGAACAAAAAATACTACTCAATGATCTGATCCGGCTCTTCCCAACGGTGGTTGTCATTGAAATCGATGCTCTAATCGAGCAGATTCAAAATATTATTGCTCAGGTAACCTCGGCTATAGAGTTGATTTCAGTCCTCGTTTTACTGTGCGGTGCGTTAGTGTTGCTGTCCTGTGTTAATGCCACTTTAGATGAGCGTTTTCATGAAAATGCGATTCTTAGAACTCTCGGTGCTGGTAAGAGACTCATTCTCAGCAGTTTGTTAATAGAGTTCTCGCTTATAGGGCTGATCGCAGGTGTTGTAGCTACGTTAGGTGCCGAAGCCAGTCTATATTACTTGCAAGAAGAAATATTTGAACAAGAGTTCAGCTTTCACTATTGGGTGTGGGTGGCCGGTCCGGTTTTAGGTATGATTATTATTGCTGGACTGGGTGTTAATTCTACTCGGCAAGTGGTCACCATATCTCCGTTGAACGTGCTGCGCAAAGTGGTCTAAGCTGCCCGCGTTGGTCGGCAATGCTTGATCGAGTATACTACCGACTAATTGGACTGAGACTCACTTTTGGGAGGATAAGCACGTGAAAGATCTTATTAAATTAGCCACCGTTGTAATGCTGCTGATTCCAGTCACAGGATTCGGGCAATTACTCAAACAAGTCACGGCTGAAAACTGTATTTCGGGAGACTGCGTTGATGGCCGCGGGACAATGGAGTTAGCCACTCAATGGGGTAAGGGGTCTTACGTCGGCAACTTCGTTGACAGCGAATTTCATGGCAAAGGTCGTCTTGAAGTACCAATCTCATTTACTAATAAGTCGGTTTATGATGGCAATTGGAATATGAGCGTGCGGGAAGGTCGTGGAACCTATTGGAATGGCGCCGGAGACCTTTACATAGGTCAGTGGAAAGGCAATAAACGAAACGGCTCGGGCTCCTATTTTTTTAACCTTGCGAAATGGGAAGAAAACAAAAATTCCGAATATTGGTTAAAAGAAAATACTGAGAATTACAGCGGTGAATTCCTTAACGATCATTACCACGGTAAGGGAGTATTTCGCTGGGATACTGGTAAGCGCTATGAAGGCAACTTCTTTGCGGGCAATAAGCATGGCTACGGAATATTTTATTATGAGACCGGTAATACACGCCAGCAGCTATGGGATTATGGTGATTTTGTCCGCTAGTAACTGGCTTACCTTAAGCAAAACAAATGAGTGATGGATTTACATGGAATTAGAATCTCTTAGGCGTGAGTATCTGATGGCTGGGTTGGAACACGATGACCTAGCCAGCAGCCCTTTTGACCAGTTTGAGCGTTGGATGGAGCAGGTGATCACACTCCAACAGCCAGACCCTACAGCAATGACTATTGCGACAGTGTCTAATGATGGTCAGCCTTCCCAGCGAATTGTGTTGTTGAAGAGTTTTGACAAAGATGGTTTTGTTTTTTATTCCAATTACAATTCTCGCAAAGGGCAGGAGCTTGAACAGAACCCCAAAATCAGTGCACATTTCCCTTGGCACTGCGTCGAGCGCCAAGTGAGAATCTGTGGCGTTGCTGAGAAGATATCAGCCGCGCAGTCATCGAAGTATTTTGCCAGCCGCCCTCGCGGCAGCCAAGTTGCGGCGGTCGCCTCTCAGCAAAGCGAGGTGCTTAGCTCTCGAGGTGTTCTGCTTAGTGAATATGAAGCACTGACGCAAAAGTTTCAGACAGGTGAAATTCCGTTTCCCGATTTCTGGGGAGGCTATCGTATCAACCCTACCGAGTTTGAGTTTTGGCAAGGCGGTGCTGATCGATTGCATGATCGATTCCGCTATCTCAAAACTGCAGAATCGAGCTGGCAAATTGACCGGCTCGCACCCTAGTAGACCGTGGCCTTGAGTTTGGCGCGGCTGCGTCTGTTTAGAAATATAAACAGCAGTTTACGTGGTGCGCCATTTTTTGAGTTTTTTTCCAGCAAGCACTTTTTTAAGTCTGGCATATTGTGGGATGCCATTTTTATAAGGTGGATAGTCTTCTCCGCGAATAAGCGGTGCAAAGTACGCGCGCGCTTTCTCGGTAATCTGAAAACCGTCACGGCTTATGTAATCCCGCGGCATCATTTTTTCTACATTGGCGACATCTGACAATTTTGCTTCGCCGATGCTCCAAGAATATGTTTTGGCTTTGCTGCGAACAATTGTTGGCATAACAGCGTTCTTGCCTGCCAGAGCAAATTCGACAGCCGCTTTTCCAACTGCATAAGCTTGCTCCACATCAGTTTTCGATGCTATATGCCGGGCTGATCTTTGGAGGTAATCAGCAACAGCCCAATGGTATTTATAGCCCATTTCGTCCTTGATCATATTCGCAACAAAGGGTGCCACTCCGCCAAGTTGAACATGGCCAAAGGCATCAGTTCCGCCGGTGTCGGCTAGAAAGCTACCATCTTTATTTTGAGCGCCTTCGGAAACCACAATTGCGCAATAGCCGAATTTTTTGACACAGCTTTTAACTTTTCTCAAAAATTTGGCTTTATCGAAGGCAATTTCTGGGAACAAGATAATATGGGGTGCGTCACCTTCTTGTTCGCAGGCTAAGCCTGCCGCTCCAGCAATCCAGCCGGCATGACGTCCCATCACCTCCATCACAAAGACTTTGGTTGAACTCTCACACATCGAGGCGACATCTAATCCCGCTTCGCGAATCGAGACGGCAACATATTTTGCGACCGAACCAAAGCCAGGGCAGTTATCGGTAATGGGAAGGTCGTTGTCCACTGTTTTTGGGACACCAATACAGGTTATCGGATAGCCTTTAGCGAGGCTTAATTGGGATATTTTATTGGCGGTATCCTGAGAGTCGCCACCACCGTTGTAGAGGAAGTAACGAATATCATGAGCCTTGAACACATCCATGAGCCGTTCATATTCGACTTTGTTTTCGTCATAGGATTTGAGTTTATAGCGGCAGGAGCCAAATGCGCCGGCGGGCGTATGTCTTAAAGCGGCGATTGCAGAGGTGGATTCTTTGCCGGTGTCGATCAGCTCTTCGTTTAGCGCTCCTATAATGCCGTTTTTACCAGCGTATACTTTGCCTATCCTGTCTTTGTTTAGTCTTGCGGTTTCGATAACGCCACAGGCGCTAGCGTTGATTACCGAGGTGACACCGCCAGATTGGGCGTAGAATAAGTTTGCCTTGCTCATAAGTTTTATTACCGCTGTTATTTCAAGTCATAGTTTACAGTGTTGCATATTACTAGCTGCGCCAATTCCTTGCTAGTCATGAGAAATTGATGCCACAATTGACCTTTAGATTAATTTTTTAGGTAGCACGCTATGCAGCTAATAATTGGTATTTCAGGAGCCAGCGGAGTGATCTACGGTATCCGTTTACTTGAGGTTCTTAAAGACATGCCAGATGTTGAAACTCATCTGGTTATGTCAGACTCTGCCAAACTTAATATCGGTATCGAAACTGACTGGGCAACAGCTGATGTTAAAGCACTCGCCGATCATGTTCATTCCAACAAAGACATCGCTGCCAATATCGCCAGCGGTTCATTTCAGACCGCCGGAATGATAGTTGCTCCCTGTGCAATAAAAACCTTGTCGGCTATCGCTAATTCATACGCTGACTCGTTGATTGTGCGTGCGGCAGATGTAGTGCTTAAGGAGCGTCGCCGACTAGTGTTGGTGCCCAGAGAAACACCACTGCATACAGGCCACTGTGAATTGCTATTAAAGGCCAGCCAAATTGGTGCAATTATCGCGCCTCCCATGCCAGCGCTCTATACCAAGCCACAATCTATCGACGACATAATTAACCACCATGTAGGCCGCCTGCTCGATCTGTTTGATTTAGATGCAGACATTGTTAAACGCTGGCAAGGATCTCGCCAGGGCAATTAATCATTGCTTGGATCATGGGAATTCAGCGCAGCAGGCCCTTTGACTATTGCTGCGTGTAAGACATAACTTAAACCATTTAGGGTATCTATTATGCGCATCATTGCCGCTAGCGTTTGTTTGCTCATCGCCACCAATACCTTGGCCCAAAACAGTGAGCCCGACTGGGAGTCAATTGAAGAGGAAACTCTTGCGCATTTTAGAGCGCTGCTGCAGTTTGATACCAGTGACCCACCGGGGCGAGAGCTTCCTGCGGCAGAATACATTCGCGATGTTTTAGAGGCTGAAGGTATTGCCGTTGAGATGCTGGCAACGGACTCTGAAAGACCAAATGTATTAGCTAGGCTTAAGGGCAATGGCAGTAAGCAACCACTGTTATTAATGGCCCACACTGATGTGGTCAATGTAGACCCAGAGAAATGGACGTTCCCGCCTTTCAGCGCGACCGTCGATGATGGCTATGTGTACGGTCGAGGCGCGGTGGATGATAAAGACAATCTTGCTGCTGCCTTGGTGGTTATGTTGGAACTGAAGCGTCAAAACATTGCGCTTGATCGGGATGTTATTTTCCTTGCTGAATCTGGCGAGGAGGGCGCTACGCAGTTCGGCATTGAGTACATCGTTAATAATCATTTCGAGAAAATAGAATCAGAATTCTGCTTGGCCGAAGGGGGTTCGGTCGCAAGAGTTAATCGCGAAGTGCAGTATGCAGGCGTGCAAACTGTGGAAAAGATTCCCTATCGGGTAGAGCTTGTTGCTACGGGTGTGGCCGGCCATGGTTCGGTGCCGCTGCAGACCAACTCAGTCGTGCGGTTGGCAAAAGCTATCGCTGCCATCGCTGATTGGCGCCCGCCAGTTCGGTTAAATGAAACCACAGCGGCCTATTTTGAGCGTCTTGCCTCGATTTCGCCGGCAGCGGCGGCCGAGCGCTACCTTAATGTGCTTGATCCGGGCATGGTAAATGAGTCAGATGAATATTTTCTAGCTAACGAGCCTCGCCACGCGTCTATGCTGCGCTCCTCGCTATCACCTACTATTTTCGACGCAGGCTATAGAATAAATGTTATTCCTTCCGAGGCGAAGGCGAGTGTGGACTTTAGGGCGTTGCCTGATGAGGATATCCCTGCCTTCTTGCAGGCAATCAGGCGACAGATAAACGACCCGACTGTTGAAGTTAGGCTAGGTGATCGAAATACTCGGCCTCCCGGTCAATCGGGCCTGCACAGCGCTGCATTTGTGGCGATCGAAGCCAATATAAGCAAGCATTATGGCGTGATCACCTTGCCAACCATGAGCACCGGCGCTACTGATATGGCGTACCTGCGAAATAAGGGGATTGAATGTTATGGCATAGGGCCAGCTATAGACCGAGAAGACGCAGCGTTGGGTTTTGGGGCTCACAGTGATCAAGAGCGGATACTCGTTAGCGAGCTAAACCGCTTTGTTCAATTTAATTGGGACGTGGTTATCGATTTAGCAGCTTCAAAATAAGCTGGCAAAAACAGCCTCCCGAGTGCATATAACTATTGCGGTTAGGGTAAAATCAAGGGCCAATGCTAACCTAAAGCCGACGGGCGCGGTTTCTACAGTTTGTTTAACAACAAACCCCATCGAGGGTGCCTAGCTTTCTAAAGGCGCAGGCTTTGCAAATTTTTTATCAGGCCTTTGCTGGGTGGTTTCATTGATCTGGCCAGCTTCGGTGGTTCTTTCCCTCACTGGGGAAAGTGGCAATTCTACAGTTGCTGGACTTTTTTGGCTTGCAGCAGCTATAGCTTTTACAGCAGCTGTTCTATTTCTTGGCAGAGGTGGTGAGGTCAGTAACGGTGCGCACAGCTGCAAACAGCAGGCGTAGGCAAAGTTCAGCCAGCCGCAGCTGCATCGATCACCAGTGAAAGCGTAGTCCTCAGTTTAGAGCTGTCGGCGACCTTCATTTGGTTTATTAGTTCAAGAATATTCTGCTCTATAGCCTTTTCTGGGCTGGTTCTTGCCCCTGAGTCTGGCTGATCCAAGACGATCTTCTCGAGCACAGATTGCTGATGCTTCTCAGCGCTTAGCTCAACGTTTTTGATCTGTCTCCTCACTTCTTGAAAACCTAACTGTTGAATCGGATCGCTTGGCATGTTCGATTTCATCCAAACACGGGTTTGTCTAAGTGGTTTAACGACCTGCTCTGCCCACTGTTTTGAATAGGCGATAGATTGGCTTAGGGATGTTTCAGATAGCTCTGCGCCCCGCGCGCCGCACCAGCAGCACAGCAGCAGTAAATTAACATCGATGCCATGTTGATTCTGCAAATCCAAGCATGCAGCTGAAACCTCGGGGGAACTATAGAGCTGTCCGGAGAATTCCCAAAAATTTTGTAATGAGTTTGACATTTGCGGCCGATGTTAATTGTTATCTTGTTAATCCTACTGAATTTCTGTGATATAAACACCTGAATTCAATGTCAATTTGAGGCGGAACACACACACATGCATGTCCACATTCTAGGTATTTGCGGGACTTTTATGGGCAGTTTAGCGGTTTTAGCTAAAGCGCTGGGTCATCGCGTGAGCGGAAGTGATGCAAATGTTTACCCTCCTATGAGCACCCAATTGCAAGAACAGGGTATTGAGTTAATGGAGGGTTATAGCGCAGATCATCTTCATCTCAGGCCGGATCTAGTGGTGATTGGCAATGCGCTGTCTAGAGGTAATCCGGCCGTCGAATACGTATTAAATGAAGGGATCAGCTATACGTCTGGCCCGCAGTGGCTTGCCCAGTATGTTTTGCGAGATAAGTGGGTGATTGGAGTTGCCGGTACGCACGGTAAAACCACCACCAGCGCAATGCTTGCATGGATATTAGAGTACGCAGGTTTGAGTCCCGGCTATCTTATTGGTGGCGTCACTAATAATTTCCCTACCTCGGCGCGCCTTGGAGAATCTGATTTTTTTGTTGTCGAGGCTGATGAATACGATACTGCTTTTTTCGACAAGCGGTCTAAGTTTGTTCATTACTCGCCGCGCACGGCCATCCTAAATAATTTGGAATTCGATCATGCTGACATCTTCGATGACCTAGGCGACATTCAGAAACAGTTCCATCACTTAGTGCGCACGATACCTGGCACCGGTCAGATTATTTACCCCTATGGCGAAGCCTCTTTGGAAGCGGTTCTTGCCAAGGGTTGTTGGAGTAAGTGTCAACAATTTGGAATTTCGGTTTCTGATGAGATTTGCAAAAAGCGTGCTGCCAACGGAGGCGTTTTTTGGAATGCCCACCTGCTGGACGATCATGGCGGTGAATTTGAGCTTGTTAAGTACGGGCAAGGGTCAACCGGTGAGGTGGTCAGTCGCTCGATTGTAAAATGGGAGCTGACCGGACTGCACAATGTAAAGAATGCCATGGCAGCCGTTGCGGCGGCCCATCATGTTGGGGTCGATGTGACGTCCGCTAGAGATGCACTGTTGCAGTTCAAAGGTGTGAAGCGGCGGATGGAGCTGCGTGGAGTTGTCGCGGGGGTCAGTGTATTTGATGATTTCGCACATCATCCCACCGCTATTGAGTCAACGCTTGTAGGTCTTGCTGCTAAGTTGCCTAGTCAGTACCAGCACTCGAGACTAATTGCTATTATTGAGCCGCGTTCGAATACGATGAAACTGGGAATCCACCAAAGGGCGCTAGTTGCAGCAAGCCAAACCGCCGATATGGTAATTTGGCAAGAGCCGGAAAGCTCTGGGCTTAATATGGATTCTATGATTAAAGACAGTAAAACCCCTGCTTATAGTTTTTCAAAAGTCGATGAGATAGTGGCGTTTATTGTAGAAAATAAGCAAATTGGAGATCATATTGTTGTGATGAGTAATGGTGGGTTTGGAGGCATTCACGAAAAGCTGCTCAAAGCCTTGGCCAATACATCTAGTTAGATACATTAAATCGGGCACTTAAATTTTGCTTAGAATCCGTATTTTAGGATGAAATAGTTCCTAATTGATTTACAATAGACCCATGCCTGAGAAAAAAGAAATTGCCATATTTCCTCTTCGTATTGTTGCCTTTCCAGGTAGCAGAATCGATCTGCAAATATTTGAGCGCCGCTATATAGATTTAGTTACCCAGTCCATGAAAAGTGACACTGGATTTGGTATTTGTCTGCTAAAACAAGGTGACGAGGTGGTGACCAGTGAAGCTAGACAAGCTATTCATCGTACTGGAACTTGTGTAAAAATTGCTGATTGGGACCAACTGGAAAGTGGTTTGCTTGGGATTACTGTCGAAGGAATCAATAAATTTGTCATCGAAGATTGTTGGCAAGCAGACTCTGGGTTACTGCATGCCAATGTCGAGTTTAGTATGACCGATGTCGTTGGTAGTCAGGAAATACCCTTGCAGGATCAGCATAGAGGTCTAGCGGACTTGCTTGAGAGTCTTGAAAATCATCCGCTGGTGGAGCAAAAAAACCTAATCATAAACTATGACAACCTTTGGGATCTGGGTTGGAGGCTAAGTGATTTGATGCCTTTGGATGCCGAGCAAAAACAAGAATTGCTAGAGCTTGATGACCCTTGGCAGCGCATTGAAAAAATCGAAGAAATCGTGTCCCACTTGGCAAACGAAGTTTAAGTTAAGTTTGACCCTGATCGAGAAAAAACACCCCTCAGTGAGGCCATTAGATGCTTAGTAGTCTTATCGATACATCTACCTGGTCGCACGAACAGTGGCTTGCTGCAATCATATTAGCGTTCATTGTGGTTACTGTTCTGGTCGTTTTGAAGAGGCTTTTGGGTCTGTTTAAATATTCTAAAAAAGAGCAGTACAAACCTAACTTGCGGCCTTTGCGTCGGACCAGCCATAGGCGGTCAAAAGAAAGGAAGTAAGACCGTGAGAAAGGCTCGCTCCTATTCAATGCAAAAACTCGTGCTACCTTTTATGGCATTGGCGGGCGCGTTAAGCCTTGGGTTTTCTAGCCAAGCCATCATCGTTCGTCACGATGTTCGGGCAGACAGTTATGAAGTTAACGTTGTCACATACCCGGCAGTTTTTTATCTCGAGCAGCAAGGCGTGCGCCGGGTCTGCGCGGCGACTGTTATTCATCCGCGCTGGGCTATTAGTGCAGCTCATTGTTTAGAAGAAACCAGCCTAGCGAGCACTGTTGAAAACCGGCGCCGTTTTGCAGTGAAAGTCGCAGGTAAAACCCGTGAGATTGACGCGGCTATAATCCACCCAGACTTTGATATGACTGCAAAGTCCGATGTTGATCTAGTGCTTCTGCGCTTTAGAGAAGCCTCATCATTTCCCGTGCCCTATCCATTGCAGCAGGACCCTGACGAGCTCGGTGCTACCGTGCGGCTTGTCGGATGGGGTTACTTTGGTTTGGGCACTAACGGTCGGCAGTTTGATGACGGTAAATTAAGAATGGCAAAAAATGTGATTGAGCAGGCGGGTTCTCGTTTGCAGCTAAAGTTTGATGACCCGAGGCGGGCAGACGACATCCCGCTGGCCTTGGAAGGCATGCCTAGTCTCGGAGATAGCGGTGGTCCAGCACTCATAGAAACCGGTTCTGGCTTGGTGCTTGCCGGGGTCGCGGTTGGCGAAATAATGGGTCCAGATTACTCGGAGGAAACTCAGGGAAAATACGGCTCAGTTGCAGTTTACGAACGCTTGTCTCTCCATATAGACTGGATTGAAACAGTGATTGGCAGCAAGCTGCCGTTCGATAGTTAGAGGCAAGTTAAATTGATAAAAAAATTATTGCTTTCGTTAATGTTGACTGTAATTCTTGTCTTCGCAGCGGTATTTTTTTACCTAGACTCGATAGTCAAAACCGGTATTGAAACGGTGGGAAGTGACGTCTTGGGGACAGGAGTCTCAGTTTCTTCAGTGTCAATCTCGCCACTCAGTGGATCGGGAACTGTTCGTGGCGTGACTATTGAAAACCCAGAGGGATTTACTGAAGACAATATAATGCAGCTTGGGGAAGTGACAGTTTCGTTAAATCTAACGTCACTGCTCGGCGATATCATTGAAATCTACGAGGTTTCAGTCATCGAGCCGGTCATTACTTATGAGACTAAAATCACTACTGATAACATACGCGCTCTGTTAGCTAATTTGCCAAGTACGCCAGGCGCCGCCAATGAAGATGTGGCCGATGATGCAGGTAAGCGGCTTATAATTAAAGAGTTCAATTTAAGAGACGCGCAAGTAAATTTAATCGCTTCAATTATTGAGCAATCGGTTGTACTAGGCGATATCCAGCTTCTTGACATTGGTAGTGAAAATCAGGCGGCAACAGTCTCGCAAGCACTTGAGAAAATCGTTGGTGCTGTCAGCGAAAGGATACTAAACGCCGAAATGCCAAGCCTGAATGATCTGCGGGAAGCCGTGCAAGGGCGTCTTCAGGAAGGAACTCAGCAGGCTGAGGAAGCGCTCGGACAAAGCGTTGAAGAAATTAGCAGCCGCCTTCGTAATATTTTAAATTAAGTAGCGCACGGGCTAGGCAACTGAAGCGCAGTCATAGAGGCTTGGTTAGTGGATGCATTGCGATGCGGTTAGTATTTCAACCACTGCTAAGCCTTATTACTGGGCTGTTTCTGTCCTAGGTTCTAGTTAAAAGGCTATCTGTAAAAAGTTACCGGCTAAACGCGGCCGTGCAGAGTTACTGTTATTGAGTTAGTCCACAGAAGGAATCCGAGCTCGGTAATAGTTGGCTGCTGTGGCCGAGGGCTCTATAGGCAATCAAGCCAAGCCATTCTCGCATTGCCAGTGTGAGTAGGCTCAAGTTCTCTGCGAAGTCGATATTCAATCTTAAAAGTTCGCCAGCCCTTGACCGATGATCCACTGGATAAGGGGTGGTTTTCCAGCCTTCTTGGCAGAAACTACCTACAGCTCTGGGCATGTGGTAGGCGGAGGTAATTAAAATCCAATTTTCACCTGCTGCGGTGTTCACCAAGGCTTTGCTGTTTTTGACATTTTCAATAGTGTTGCGTGAATCACCTTCGAAAAGTATTGCTCTGCCATTCATTCCTAGCTGCTCGAAAAACGCTTGTGCAGTGTCAGCCTCTTTATACTGCTGCTCAGAGATCGCTCCACTGCCGCCACTGAATACCAACTGTGCATCTGGATAAAGGTTTGCTAAATAATAGAAGTTAGTGAGTCGCTCCACGGCCCCGTTTAATTCCGTCTGCCCCCACGCATTGGACAAAGCTGGCAAAGTAGCACCGCCCAGGACGATCACACCCTGACTGCTGGCAGGCAAAGCTACGTTAGCAGGAAACCGGTTTTCTAAAGGGGCTATCAGCCATTCGCCCAGCGGCAGAAATCCAATCATGATTAGGCTGAAGGCAAGCACAGAGCACAGGCGTCTGGATAACCCTGCTCTGCCTATTACAGAGGCGAACCAAGCGCCTACCCCCAGCATTACAAGGAGGCTACCGGGTGAGGCAAATGCCCATAGTATTTTAGATGTAATAAAGAAAAATGTATCCATTACTGTCACTTTTACATAAACCTGCTATGACCCTATTCAACCTCAGCACAACCCTCGGGTAAAGCTGCAATCTATCTAATCCCAGGTATTGACAGCTTAGCTAGGCTTTTGGAGACTTGGTTGGGCCTGTCTAGGATTAGTTAGGTAGATTGTGAATGTGAATTTGTTACACTAGACGCTTTTAGTTTTTATAGTTCTAATCCTAGGAGTAAGTGAAATGACAATCAAAGTAGGCGATAAAGTACCAGCGTTAAGCTTTTCTGTAATGACAGGAGAGGGGCCCAAGCCAATGAGCAGCGAAGAAGTTTTTTCTGGTAAAAAGGTCGTCTTTTTTGCGGTACCTGGTGCTTTTACGCCAGGCTGCTCGATGACCCATTTGCCCGGTTTTGTAGTCGATGCCGATGCAATCAAGGCTAAAGGTGTAGACACTATCGCCTGCATGTCGGTGAACGATGCCTTTGTGATGGGAGCATGGGGAAGCGCCCAGAATGCAAATGAAATAGTGATGCTGGCTGATGGCAACGCGGATTTTACAAAGGCACTGGGTCTAGAACTCGATGCTTCTGGTTTTGGTATGGGTTTGCGTGCGCAAAGATTTGGGATGATTGTCGAAGACGCAATAGTGACTTATTTGGGTGTTGAAGCGCCAGGCGAAATTAAGGTTAGTTCTTCTGAGGCCATGCTAGCTCAGCTGTGAATTATTGCTGATTTGTGCTCGCCCGATTAATACTGCGCGGCGGGCACGAATGCCAGTGGTAGAAATTCTGAAAGCCGATTGCCAATAACCCAAAATTTAGCGCAGTTTTTGAACAAGTCCTTGTGTAAAGTAATGAGCATAGCGTGGTCTGACCGATGTGGTCAGTATTTAAGTAAGTGGGTAAGCAGACAAACAAATAAAAACTAATAAGGGTTCATGATGACTACTTCTGTGAAACTACCCGAGGCAAAACTAGCGCCACCGGGCGAGAAGTCTGATCCTTTGCGTCCGCGCATTGGCCTTTGGTTAGGGCCTCTGGCTTTTCTTGGCATTCTTCTTTTTCTAGACCTTGACCCTCAAAATCCTGCTGCGACTCGAATGGTCGCTATTGTTGCTCTGATGGCTATCTGGTGGATTACTGAGGCGATTCCTTTAGCGGCTACTGCATTATTGCCCATCGTCCTGTTTCCCCTGATGGGAATAATGCGAGGGCGCGAGTTGCCAGCCGCAAATAAAATTGACTTAAGCACAGCGTCGTTTAACGGCGATTTTAGCGCCGCTGATTTCGATATCATATTTCCTAATGTGGCCAATCAGTATATGGATTGGATCATACTGTTGTTTATGGGCGGGTTTATCATCGCTATCGCCGTTGAGAAATGGAGCTTGCATAAGCGTATTGCATTGCATATTTTGAAGGTCATTGGTGGTCAGCCTCACCGCTTAGTTTTAGGCTTTATGGTAGCTACCGGGTTTTTGTCTATGTGGCTGTCAAACACGGCAACAGCTCTTATGATGATGCCCATGGGCATGTCTTTGATTCTTTTGTATGAAGAGTTAAATGAGAAGACGATTGCCGAAGGCGGGACTGTCAGTGATCGAGCACCAAATTTTGCATTAACCTTGTTATTGGGGATTGCTTACTCTGCTTCGATTGGTGGATTTGCAACGCTTATTGGTACGCCCCCCAATGGCGTTCTTATCACCCAAATGTCGCAATTATTTCCAGATGCTCCAGAGATAACTTTCTCGAGTTGGATGCTTTTTGCATTGCCAATGAGTGCAGTTTTCATGGTGTTGGCTTGGCTGGTTTTGACGCGCTTTGTGTTTCCGTTGCCGGCAACAACGCCCTTCAGTGGTAAGGACTTTATTAAGGGTGAAATTGAAAAGCTAGGGCCCATGGCGGTTGAAGAAAAACGAGTAGGGAGTGTCTTCGCCCTAGCTGCGATTCTCTGGATGACCCGCAAAGACAGACTTTTCGGGGCAGAGGTCGATGTGTTTGGCTGGAGTCATTATCTTGATCAGTTGCTGCTTAGTGTGGGCTCAAGTCCGGTTGGCTATCTTATTGACGATGGCACGGTGTCTATTGCAATGGCGTTGCTGCTGTTTATTCTTCCTGCTGGTAAGCAAACTGGTGGCAGGCTGCTAGATTGGGAGGACACAAAGAAGGTTCCATGGGGGATTCTGCTTTTATTCGGTGGTGGTCTCGCCTTAGCTAAAGGGTTTAGCACTTCAGGTCTGTCTTTTTATATTGCATCGCAGCTGCAAACAGTCCTTGGAGACGCCAGCCCGCTGGCGATTGTTATAGGTACCTCTGGTGTTGTTACGGGTTTGACCGAGGTGATGTCTAATACCGCCACAATTTCTTTAGCTGTGCCAATAATGGCCAGTATGGCCCAAGCAATAGGCGTTCACCCGCTATTACTGTTAATTCCTTCTACTCTGGCGGCGTCTTGTGCCTTCATGTTGCCGGTATCCACTCCGCCCAACGCTATTGTTTATGGATCTGGGCGTGTGCCAATCATGAAAATGGTTGTTGCAGGTTTTTGGCTGGACCTGTTGTCGATTGTGTTGCTCACAGTATTTGTCTACACCCTAGGCCACTTAACGTTCGGTGTGCTGGGGGAATTCCCTGATTGGGCAATGCCCTAGCCTTATTTAGGATGGCCCTGACTCTAATTATCTCAAATTATGGCCGCGGGTGTTTTTGCCGGACGGTGTTGTATGCTAAAGTTAAGTACTATGACAGTGTAGAGATGGGCGCACCGTGGATTATTTGCGGTTTTTGCGCAAGATATTTGAAGAAAAGGCGACGTTTGCTGTGCCGATTGAATTGATCTAGCCATAGGCTTTATCCAAAATAAAAAAATAGGATTAGTGCTAGAAGTGACTTCAATCTCGCAAAACGACACTGTCACTTTAGGTCCGGCAACGCTGTATGAATGATTCACAAAAAATAGAGACTAAACCAGTTCCCTGCCCAGCAGGTGATGACAAATGTACAAATTTGTTGGAAGTAACGCGGTTGCGTGAGGAGGTGCGACAGCTTTCTGATATGGTTCGTACTGACGAACTCACCGGGCTATTTAACTTTCGCTATTTTAATCAGGCTTTAAGCTTGGAAATGGAACGAACCAGGCGATCGGGCCAGCCAACCTGCCTCATCATGTTTGATCTTGACCATTTTAAAGCCGTGAACGATGTGCATGGTCATGAGGTGGGAAATCTCGTATTGAAGCATACTGCTGCACTGGCCAAGAAAACAGTGCGTCGTTTGGATATTCCCTGCCGCTATGGGGGGGAAGAATTTACTATTGTTCTGCCTGATACAACTCTGCGCCAAGGCGTACGGTTTGCCAACCGATTGCGACTTATTATTGAAAATTCGCCGGTTAAATCGAGTGTTTCAATGTTGGGTATTGAAGCAAGTTTCGGAGTTGATGTTTATAGCCGTGGCGACACTATGGCCGAAAAAGAGTTTGTCGAAAAGGTGGATGGCTTTTTGTATTTGGCTAAGCTGCAGGGTCGAAATCAAGTTTGCCATGAAAAGTATGAGCTAGACGGTGGCGCTTTTCCAGATTAAAAACCTGCGTTGTTGAGCAGCTTCGAAGACGAAAATAGTTAGCCTTACAAAGTCCTGTCTTCTTAATTCTTTCTCTTTCTCTTTCTCCGTCTCTTCAGATCCTGCTTTGAATCTGATTACGAATGCGTCCGTCTAACTTGCTGTGCCAGATGATAAAGAATAGCAGCAGTGGCTCCCCAGATTCGGTATTTTTCAAAAATGACTTCCAGGATAACTCTTTCTTCGCCATTGAATTCCATGGTGGTCTTTATATAGGCTTCAGGATCGAGTAATAGCTCTAACGGGGCATGGAAAATGTCAGCAACCTCGTTAGGTGAGGCGACAAACCGCAGCCCACTGTCTATTAAGCCTACAAAAGGAGTAATGCGGAATCCGGATGGTAGTGCCATGTCGCCTAATTTTCCCAGCACTTGAACTTGGTTCGCTAAAAGACCAATTTCCTCCTCGCTTTCTCGAAGGGCTGTGGTTTGAAAATCTGGGTCTCGCTCCTCCTTGACTCCCCCAGGCAAACTAATTTGCCCGCCATGACTTTTTAAATGCGCTGCTCGAACTGTCAGCACTATTTCGCTTTTGTTAGTCTCGCTGTTCCGTGTAACGGGAATAAGCACGGCTGCCGCTCTATAGCTTTTAATATCCCGCATTGCCTCCAGATTCACCATTTCATCTGGGTGGACGATTGGTGCGGGGTTATCTGAATGAGGTCCAGCAAAAAAATTAAGCAAACCCTCATAAGCGATTGCTGAAGCTGTTGATTGAGGTTTAAACATAGCTATCGAATTTACCTTGGGCGTTAATAAAAAAAAGCAAAGTATACAAAGTTGCCAAATCATTTAGCACTAATAAAAATGCCGGCATTAGCCGGCATTTTTATTCTTATCCAACGGCTATAGATCTTTTTAGAACTATTATCCAAAAATCATTTTCCATTGGCTATCGTCGCCTAGGCGGCGCGGCTAAACATGTTTCTGGATTAACGAAATTTCCAGTTCATTGCAAAGAAAGCTCTAGCCGGCTCACCTGGAAAATAACGATCGCCTGTAAATGTGGTCCAGTCTGCACGCTCTGCATACTTCTCATCGGTAATGTTCATAACGTTGACAGACAAGTTAATAGCGTCGTTTAGTTGATACTGAACGCGTAAGTTGGCTATATCGTGACCTTCATAATCTGCCGTATTCTCGGGATTTGTGTAGTATTCACCCATGTTCACCCACTCTAACTCGGCTCTTATATCGGACGTTGGGCGCCAGCTAAGTCTGAAGTTTCCGAACGTGTTAGGTGCCGTATCGACATCATTTCCTTGAATATTTATGCCACCTGAAAGCTGTGAATTTTCGTAGGTGTGAGAGGCTAAGTTATAGACGCCGTTGAAAGAAAGCGTTTCGGTTAAGTCTATGCCTAAAGCGAATTCAAGACCTCTGTGCCGAGTGTGATTGTCATTTAGATTCTCACGAGCACTGTTGGATAGAATCTCATTTTGCTTATCCATAAAATAAACAGTTGCTGAGTAGTTCCAAGAATCACCTGCACCTTTGAAAGCCAGCTCGTAGCTATCGAGTTCTACTGAGTCTAATTCCGTAACGGTTTGCGCATTTTGTAGCCTGTATAGCTCGGTAGCCTGTGGTGCTCGGAATCCGCGCTGAGCTCTAAACTGCAGATCATGCTCATCATTTAAGGTATAGCTGAGGCCGAGCTTAGGCGAAAGATTGGTAAAGCTATCATCGCGATCGGCAGGTCGGCTGTAGCGACAGCCAAATCGGCACGCCACTCCTAGCTCATTAGTACGGCCATTGATCATGTTGTTTTCATAATCGTACTTCGTGTTCTCTAAGCGCAGCCCAAGAGACACGCCCCAGCCGTTGTCATACGTTTGCTCATAGTTTGCGAAGGCGGCTAGCTGGCGAGCATCTACGTCATAGTCATAGTGCTTGCCCTGAGGGATAGAGTTGCGAAGAAAGAAAGAGCCTTCTGTAGGATTGGGTTGAAACTGCTTTAGGCTGCCTTGGG
Organism: Glaciecola sp.; assembly: GCA_047628735.1. Taxonomy (GTDB): domain Bacteria; phylum Pseudomonadota; class Gammaproteobacteria; order Pseudomonadales; family Pseudohongiellaceae; genus UBA9145. The sequence goes on along the minus strand of JBLHVT010000013.1, from coordinate 18,204 downwards.
TATCTTCAATATCAAAACCAATAGCCAATTGGGCGCCGTTGTCTAGCTCCTTATAACCGGCAACTTGAGTGCCTAGGCTGCGGTGCTCAGTATCTTCAATAGGCTGGCCTGGTAAAAAGTGTTGCATGAAAGTCATATTCACTTCGCGCCAGTATGGGGTGATAACAAGATCCCAATCTTCAATGCGGTGACTAATCGACGTCCATACACGGCTATTAACTGAGTCTCTGAATGCTTCTGGATTTGGGTTGGTACCTCGAAGGTTGCTGTCCTCAAAGGCATTAGTGCCGGCGACAAATCCAGCGGTTTCTTGATTTAGGTTGATGACGGTAAAGCCGCCGTCAAACTCAGTGCCGCCGTCGCTAGTGTAATTGTACAGCCATGAAAGCTTTTGCTGATCAACACCGCTATCATCCCGATAGCCTTCTTCATCTTGGCCGGTGAATAAAATCGTCTGCTTAAAGTTGCCATAATCTTGGCCGAAGGCGCCTTTGATTCGTCTGGAACCTCGCGGGCCTTGCTCTAGCGTTATCTCAGCTGCGTCTCCTGGCTCTGGTAATACTACGTTCACGAGTCCATGAACCGCATTTGAACCCCAAAAGGCGCTGCCAGGTCCGCGCACGACTTCAATGCTTGCTGCATTTTCGGTGTGGGTGTCGAACATCTCATTGACGTTGCAAAACCCCTGTGAGCGCACAGGGATACCGTTTTCCGCAATCAAAAATGATCCACAGGCACCGGCACCGGTAAGAACTGGAGAGCGAATCGCCATTAAGCTTTCTTGGCCATTGTTGCGGTGTATTGCAACGCCAGGTAACCGGTTCAGGGCTTCTTGATAGTGGCTAGATTTGATTAAGTTAAGCTCGTCTTGGCTGATTATGGAAACCGATGAATTTACATCGGCAAGTCCTACCGAGCGTCGATTAGTCGAAGTGACTTGAATTTCTTCTATGGCCTGCGAGCCATTGAGTGACTGACCTAGAACAGGAACTGTATTAAGCGCGGTCGCTATAGCAATACCTGTGGCAAGTAGCTTTGGTGACATTGATCTCTCCCTAAATTTTCATCAGCTATTAAACGAATGCTCTGAGGCATTTCTGATATCGTTTAGTTAAGCTTCATATATCGTGTCGCTCGATATTGGCTTGTTAAGCTTATTGTCGAGTCATTCATTAATGCCGTGAAGGCGATGCGGGCAGCGAATATAGCATAAATATCTCTCCAATTCATACGACTTTGCACCACTGCGATGAACCACGTAAACTGTCTGACCAATTGAATATCAAGCACTAAAAAAGGTTTTATTTTCTCAGGCTTATTCTAATTTTAGCCTGCGCTAAGCGATGCAATATAGTGAGTGTAGATTATTAAGAATAGCCACAAATAGTGGCTTCAAGGGAGTGTTTCTAGATGAAGACAAGAGTTACCGAAATGCTTGGTATCGAGCACCCTGTTGTGCAGGGCGGCATGCAATGGGTTGGCCTGGCAGAACTGGCTTCTGCGGTCTCTAATGCCGGAGGTTTAGGGATTATTACGGCTCTTACTCAGCCGACACCAGATGATTTAGTAAAAGAGATCGAAAAGTGCCGCCAGATGACTGACAAACCTTTCGGTGTAAATCTTACTATTCTTCCAACCATCAAACCTGTGCCCTACGAGGAATATGCACAAGCGATAGCAGATTCTGGAATAAAAATTGTAGAAACTGCTGGTAGGAATCCCGAGCCATTTTTACCACTATTTAAAAAGGTGGGCATCAAGGTTGTTCATAAGTGCACATCTATTCGCCATGCTCTTAAAGCAGAGACAATAGGCTGCGACATGGTAAGCATCGATGGCTTTGAATGTGCAGGCCATCCCGGCGAAGATGATGTTACCAATTTAATATTGTTGCCGTTAGCAGCGAGAAGATTAAAAATTCCTTTCCTCGCATCTGGCGGTTTTGGTGATGGTCGCGGCTTGGCCGCCGCGTTGTCGATGGGGGCAGACGGCATTAATATGGGTACGCGGTTTATGGTGACAAAAGAAGCGCCTATTCACGAAAATGTAAAGCAGAGTATGGTTGAGGCTAGTGAACTCGATACAGCACTGATCTATCGCAGCCTTAGCAACACAGCGAGAGTATTTAAGAATAGCATTGCTAAAAAAGTTGTCGAAATTGAATCTCGCTCGGGGGAAACAAAATTTGAAGACATTCAGCCATTAGTCGCTGGAGTAAAAGGCCGAGCTTTGTTTAAAGACGGCGATTTGGATAGTGGGATTTGGTCAGCGGGAATGATAGTAGGTCTTATTGATGATGTTCCAAGTTGTGATGAGCTAATCTCGCGCATAGTAGATGAGGCAGAAAACATTATCACTAAGCGACTAGCGCAGATGGTGACGAACTAGTAAAAGATGGTTCTCTCAAAATAATTGTCGTCCAATAGCTATAGATAAGTGAAGAATGCAAACGAATCAATAAAAAATACAAACGGATAAATGGAAAGACTATGCAAATAAAAGATAAGGTTGTTGTAGTAACCGGTGGCGCCAGTGGAATAGGTAAATCTCTTTGTGAAAGGTTTGCGGCAGAAGGTGCGCGTGCAGTAGTTGTATCTGATATCGATCAAGCAGGTATCGACGAAACCGTCAAAAGTATTGCAGGCCAAACACAAGCTATTGGTTTTAAAGTTGATGTTGGTAAAGAGGAGGAAGTCGAAGCTCTTGTTCAAGTGGCCTTAAGTAAATATGGCCACATCGATTTATTCTGCTCAAATGCCGGCATATTTACTGCGGGCGGCGAAGACGTGTCGACTAAAGCCTGGCAAACAATATGGGACATTAACGTGATGGCCCATGTTTTTGCGGCGCGATCAGTTTTGCCATCTATGTTAGAGCGCGGGGAGGGCTATCTTCTGAATACTTCTTCTGCCGCTGGTTTACTCAGCCAAGTTGGTTCTGCTCCCTATTCAGTCACAAAGCATGCCGCAATAGGGTTCGCTGAATGGCTGTCGATTACTTACGGTAATCGAGGCATAAAAGTGTCAGCTCTTTGTCCACAAGCGGTTCGCACCGCGATGACAGCGGGTGGCGATGGCAGCGGTGGTGTTGCAGGTTTGGATGGGTTGCTAGAACCAGATCAGCTCGCCAACACTGTGATAGAGACTTTAGCTGAGGAGCGCTTTTTAGTGCTGCCCCATCCTGAGGTGCTTACCTATATGCGGCGCAAGACAGAAGACTATGATCGCTGGCTGGGTGGCATGCGCAGGCTGCAGGAGCGATTCGAAGACATCTACCGTGAAAGAGCAAAATCTGAAAACTCATAAAGCTATGAATAGTCTACTCAAGTGCTGTCTATGTTTGGCTGTGATATTTTCGCTTGATGCGCTAGCACAAGAGCGCATCGAATTAGCGGACGGTAGTACCTTGAATGTGTTTTTGGTGCTGCCCAAAGATCAGCTCACAGAAGCTAGTCCACTGGTGATTTTAATGGGTGGCGGACCAGGCAATGCGTCGATTTCCAAGGATACGTCGCAGTGGCTCGGTTCGGGCTTTGCTAGCCGAGGTTGGACAGTTGCGGTGCCTATTTCGCCTAGTAACCGATCGTTTCGAGGGGCGCAAAGCAATGCTAAAGTGGAACAGTTAATTGTAACGCTGCAAAGCAGGCCCGGTATCAAGGAGGGTAAGGTGCTTTTGGCAGGCGTATCTAATGGTGGCATGTCGGCATTGGAAATAGCCAAGCGAGATCCGTCCAGCTATTTGGGTGTGGTTGCTGTGCCGGCCCTGTTTAGCGATAGCGTAAAAGATAGGGCTTTTGAGGAGTTTCCGGTCTACCTGCGCATCGGTGGCCAAGATCAGCTGGGTTGGGCAGACAGGTTTGATGCAACGGTCGCGAGTTTGACCGAGGCAGGAGTGCGTTTGGACGCAGAAGTATTAGATGGCGCGCCACATATGTTTAGAATGGACTGGAGCACACTGGGTCCTTGGTTAGAAGGTCTATAAATAAGGCCTATAAAAAAGTCTAGAAGGTTTATAAGAAAGTAAGACGGTTTATAAAAGTAAGAAAATTTATAAAAACTACGAATAATGAACGCAGCCCATAGCGCTAGCTAAGTTTGATGGGCTCAAGAATCTGATTAATCAAAATGGAGCAATACATGAAGCTTAATAAACTATTATCTACACTCTCTTTTTCGATGTTGGCAACACTTGCCGGATCGAGTTTCGCGGCGGGTCCTGCAGCCACTATTGACCAAGTTGGCTGGATGACTGGTAACTGGGCGGGGCAGCTAGGACCAAACCAGCTAGAAGAGAACTGGATATCCACCGAAGGCAAATCCATAGCAGCCATGGTTCGTATGACCGGCAACGATGCCACTAGTATGTTTGAGATGATTACGATTGAAGAAGTGGATGGATCATTGGTATTGCATATTCAGCAGTGGGACCCGGGTTTTGAAGCTCGCACAGAGTCTCCGCAAAAGATGGTGCTTTCTGAAATATCTAGCGACAGCGTGAAGTTTGTTGCAGTGCCAGAGTCAGAGGGTGGTATGGCTTCACTTGGCTATAGTCATCCCGACGCAGAGAGCTTCATCATTCATGTAGGACGCCCTGACGGAGGGACTCTTGACATTCCATTGATGGCTCGCAGTATCTGGAAATAATCTCATCTCAATTTAGTTCTATAACTAGTTTTGAGTGATAGGGTAAGTTTAAAAAGGGAGTCTTTCAGGCTCTCTTTTTTTGACTTTTTTTTGACTTTATTTTCCGCTTTGACTTTTTAATTCTTGCCAGAGCCTGATTTTGTAATCTGTTGTTGATGATCTATAAACACTATTACCCCGCTTATGACACGAGAATTTTATTAAACTACGCAGTCAATTCTCTTACTCATCTGTAGTCGATGTAAAGTTGGAGCTCGAAACTAGTCGTCTAATGCTTTCAGAAAGAGCAACACATCGGCAGCTGTTCGCGCTGGGTCTTCTTCCATCGGAATATGGCCTAGATCTTGATAGATAACGGTCGTGCTATTAGGCAGAATCTCCTCAAACTGCGCAGCCACCGACACCGGAATAACTGCATCCTGTGCTCCCCACATAATCAGTGTTGGCTGGTCGAGTACGCTTAGATCTTGTGGCTGATCTCGTTCGTCATTGTACGATCCGGTTCGACCGAGAATCGCGGAGCGGGTGCCTTCGCGCATGATTAGCTCATAGTAACGGGCGATAAGTTGGTCATCGACAACGGGCGAATTGTTATAAGCTGAGCGCAGGCCTTGACCGATCAACAGCGCTGGGTCCAAGTTACGAGCTATAGCTTTAAACCAGCCCTGCCTGAGTAAGCTGAAGGCTGTTGGCCCTGACATCTGACCCGGTTCAAGCTCAGCTCGCGCCCAGTGGTTTGGCGGCACCGAATCTATTAGCACCATAGCCCTGACGCGATCGGAGTTTTCAAGAGCGTAGCGCCAAGTAGCGCCTCCACCCATAGAGTTTCCTCCCAGCACGAAGCTGTCCAGGCCAAGCTCGTTTGCCACAGCCTCGATTGCGGCAGTGAATGCGTCAGCGCCGTATTCTTCATTTGGCACTTGGCCTGTGAGTCCGTGGGCAGGGAGATCCAACGTAACAAGCCGGTAGTTCTCTCCTAGAACCTGAACCCAAGGCTCCCAAGTATGCAGCGATGCCATGGCACCGTGCACCAGCAATATGGGAAGGCCCGCAGATTGACCTTGGTCTCGGTAATGAATGCGACTGCCGTTCTCTAAGGTAAGAAAGTTCGATTGCGAATTCGAATACTTCGCATCGACCGTCGATGCAGGAATATCGCCCTCAAATAATAGGACCGACCCAACAAGAGTGACTACGACAATCACGCCAAAAAACCACTTTAAAAATCTCAAATCACACCTCTACCGGATACTTAAGCAAGCTATTAGGGCTCTATGATAGATGCTTCGTCTTGGTTGGGATATAAAATTGTTGCCGTTGCGGCTGTCACCTAGCTAGGCAACCTGTCGCTTTTTCGTGAGGAGCTTCGGCTTTGTGCTGTGAGTTCAACTGGACAACGCAACAGTCTCATCTAATTCAACTGCGAGGGTCGCCCTAAGACGTCTTTTAATTCCAAAATTAGATTCTATAAAACAGTAAGAGTCGAAAGCAGGCAGTCAAATATAAGAAGCAAGGATGTGGTGTTCCTGCTGATTTATTTAAGTAAACTTTGAACGTGTTCTGTTCGCGATAGCCACGAGCGATAACATGACCGGTACTTCAACTAGCACTCCAACGACGGTCGCCAGTGCCGCGCCGGAATTCAGCCCAAACAGACTGATTGCCACGGCCACTGCCAATTCAAAGAAATTGGATGTGCCTATTAACGCGGCGGGTGCTGCAGTGCTGAATGGGACTCGCCACAAATAGGCCCAGCCATAGGCGATAGCGAATATGCCATAGCTTTGAATAATTAGTGGAATGGCGATTAATAGAATTACGAGCGGCTGGCTCAAAATGGTTTGGGCTTGAAAACCAAACAAGAGAACAACTGTTGCGAGCAGGCCCATGACCGAAAAGGGTTTGACCTTGGCTGAGAAATTGCCGATACGATCTTGACTTTCTGAGCCGTCTAAGACTTTTCTGGTAACGTAACCTGCAGCTAGTGGAATCACCACATAGAGCACAACTGACAGCAGCAAAGTCTGCCAGGGCACAACGATATCGGTGACCCCGAGTAAGAGCGCTGTGAGCGGCGCAAAAGCGAATACCATAATGATGTCGTTAATAGACACTTGCACTAGCGTGTAATTGGCGTCTCCTCGGACTAGTTGGCTCCACACAAACACCATGGCTGTGCAGGGTGCTACCCCGAGTAAAATCATGCCGGCGATATATTCTTTTGCGGTTTGCGGATCCACTAGCCCGGCAAACAAGTATTCGAAGAAGAAGATGCCGAGGGCTGCCATGGTAAACGGCTTAATCAGCCAATTTACGACAAGTGTTATACAAAGTCCCTTCGGCTTTTTACCTACGTCTTTTAAAGAGCTGAAATCTACATTGACCATCATTGGATAAATCATTACCCAGATGAAAACCGCTACTACCAAATTAACGCTAGCGACTTCAAGTGAGGCGACAAGCTGAAAAAGGCCGGGCAAGAAAGCGCCTAGAGTTATGCCAGTGATGATGCAAAGGCCTACCCATATAGATAGATAGCTTTCAAAAAGGCCCATGGGCGACGCAGATTCTGTTTTCATAGCAATTCATTCTCAATACGGTCTTTAAGCAGTTGATAGGCAGCATCGAATGCGGCGTCGATCTGAGACTCAGTGCCCAAGACTTTGGCAGGGTCCGGCGTGCTCCAATGGAGTTTCTTAAAGTCACCCAGAAAAACGGGGCAGGTTTCGTTTGCCGCTTCATCGCAAACGGTAATAACTAAATCAATTTTCGTATCGGCAAATTCATCCCATGACTTGCTGCGAGCAGCCCTCATCTCGATACCATGACGCTTCAAATTCTCTAGAGACTTAGGGTGCACATAGCCGGCTGGGTTACTCCCTGCACTTACCGCCGTATATCTGCCTTTACCAAGATGATTAATAATCCCTTCAGCGATGATTGAGCGACAGGAATTGCCTGTGCACAGAACGAGTACTTTTTTCAATCTGCCGCTCCAGCGCTTCTAGTAGTTGGGGTGTCAGCTGCTGGACAGCAACCAGATTTAGGCTCTGAAGCGGCGTTGTCGGCGCTTTTTTCGGAGCCTTCTTCGCCTGAAAATAGCTGAACATCCTCCATAGTTTTATAAGCCTCCCAAGCGACGCCTGAGGGATCTTTCACCCAAGACTTCTCTGAACGGGCGTAGCAGCAAACGTCTTCGCCTTCATCAAACAGTGCCATATCAGCCTTTTTTAGGCGTTCTCTCAGTTGCTCTAACTCTTCGTCCTTCTCAACCTGTATGCCTAGGTGATCAACGCCTGACTTATCTGTGCGGTTAGTTATAGCAAAATTTATTCTAGGATCATCGAGCATCCATTTTGCATAGTCGGCTTTGGCTTTAACTGGTTCTGCGCCAAACAGCGCGTTATAAAACTTGATACTGTCGGCGATATTTTCAACACCTACATTGATGTGCATTCGCTTCATGGTGTTCACCTTTGGGTTAAGCGGTTACGGTTAATTTGGACTAACAAAAATTTTCAAGTTTGATAATTGAGCATCCAGTTTTTTTATTTTCGCTGATATTTGCAAATTCAGAGCTGCAACAATCCTTCACCATAAAACCGATTAAGTCTCTGGTGACATCAAAGTTTGCAGTATAGATAACCGAGCGGCCCTCTTTACGCGAAGACACAATGCCGGCATTAAACAGGTGGTTGAGGTGAAACGACATTGTGTTGTGTGGTGTGCCTAGGGTTTCACTAAGAATCCCGGCAGCAAGGCCTTCAGGGCCCGCTTGAACTAATAGGCGAAAAGCGCCAAGACGGGTTTCCTGTGACAGTGCATCGAACATGATTGTTGCTTTTTGTATATCCATATGTCCAGACTAATGGACAAATAGTAAAAAGTCAAAACTACTGAGTTAGCTAGATAAATATAAGTGCTGGAGGGCACCTTAGGCGCTGGTACTCAAACAAGCCGAGAAGCGGCATCCCCGGAGCTAGCGACTGCTTACTTACGAACTACTAGAAATACGCCTGAGGCCATTAGCACTAGTCCGATAAATCGCTGCAGCGTGAAAGGGTGGTGATTGGCTCCCATTAAAGCGAAATGGTCTATGGCTGCCATTGACAGCAGCTGGCCTAGTAATACAAATGATACGGCGTTGCCGATGCCAAACCGAGGAGCTACCCAGGTGATACTCAGCACATAGAAGAGGACAAACAGGCCGCCAAGATAAAAATGGACCGGAATGCCAGGTGGAGGCAAGCTGGAGGGAATGCCTTGAGCTATCAGCAAATAAGCTGTTGATGCCAACAAACCAACGCTGAATAGAATTACCGCAGAATAGGCCGGGTTCGCGAGCCTGGAGCCAAGTCCGGAATTAAGGGCCGCCATTATTGGAATACCTATACCGGCGAGTAGCATCAGTGCGCTATAAAATCCGGGATGTTGTGGAAAATAGCTCATAAGCTTAATTCTTGCCAGTAGGGTGGTTAGTTTAATCTTAAGGCAGTAAGTCGTCTAGGCATAGGCCTGTGCCGTTAAGCTGGCAATCGATAAGGTCCAGCGCGATATGCAGGCACAATCCAATACCAAGGATTCGTGTTTTCTTCGGAATCAACAAGACAAGATAAAATAAAATAGGCCATAAGGTGTGCAATGGATGAAAGCCGATACTACATCGAGTTGGATCATAGATTGGCACAGCGAGTAAATGATCCGCATCAATAATCAAGCCTAGCAGCAGCAGCGGCGTTGCTTTCAGCCAAGTAGAACGATAAAAAATACCGGCTAAAAGCAGAGGTAAAGCAAAATGGAGTGCTATATGAAAAATGGCCTGATCCTGTTTATATAAGTTAACTATTAGTTTTTAATAGGCGAACCTTAGGTTGGCTCAGGCTAGCTAAGTCTGTTTGAAATGGCCGCGGCAACGATACTCTCGGTAAAGACATAGCTGATACAGATACTCCAAAACACCGATGCCTCTTTGTCTCGGCAGTACCAGAGCGCACAAAGGCGGTCTTTGGCATAAACCTCGCCTTTAATCATGCTGTAAACGCTATAGGATGCCATTAAGATGCCAATTCCCTTGAGTAATTCCATGCTCCAAGCTGCTTCTACGTTTACTTATTCGCCTTTAGCTTAAGCATAACCGTTATCCTGTAAACTTCAAATTGTACTTTGGGGTGTCGCTAGAAAAACCTGCTGAACCTCCGAACTCCTTGATTTAATTTGCTTTTTGAATCACCATGGGACTCTAAATCGGTAGTTCTCCCGACCACAAACAAATATAAAAAGCAGTGCTTTGTAATGCGCCCAGAAAACTACTTTGCTGATTTCAAGCGAGCCATAGCCAATGGGAATTTTCAGCTTCTCATTTTCGCTAGCCTTATTGCGGGCGGTTTCCTTTTTTCACTATTGGGCTGGTCGACCTTTTCAGAAGACGATGCTCACGTTATGAGAGTGGCGCTAGAGTCCGGTTGGCTCGATCCTTATTATAATGGAGATATTTATAAGCAGCTTTCGGCTGCCAATTTCACTCCTGCCGTTCTCACTCTTTTTCATGCAGTGCTAGTTATCCTGCCGCTGAGCAGTACAAGTTTCTTAATCGTCTCGATAATATTCATGGCATTTTTTATTGCCTTAGCAGGCGCGCTCGCTCGTGAAATTAGCGGCAGTTCTCGCGGGGCTTGGCTGGCTATGGTGCTGGTTTTCTCCAACCTAGCTGTCGCTACATTGGTGAGCAGATTTTATACGATGCACTATGTTGTGGGTGGGGTATTCGCCTTGCTCGCTTTGATTGTGAGTATCAGAAAATCGCCGGATACACCCCATCTCAGCGTTTGTGCCCTTCTGGTTTGTGCGCTGCTTGCAAAGGAAGTCTATGTGGGGGTTCCGCTCATAGTCTTATTGGTGGCTTGGCGAACCTCTAATCTGAAGCTGGCAATTGCAGCTATTGCTGCTGTTGTTATTTACTTTTGCATGCGTTTACTAGTTTTAGGATTGCCATCAGGAGATAGCAGTGGAAGTGGCTATCTGGCCTCTGTACTTTCTATTGGGGGAGAAAGCTGGCCAGCGTTCTTTGAATGGTATCTCGAAACTAAGTGGCTTGTATTGCTAGCAGCGTTAGCGGCGTTTTTCTATGCGCCGCTTAAATTTATAAAACTATTGCCGTTGCCTTTGCTATTTTTATTGCCTACTTTTTTAGCAGCTCATGGCTATCTCAATCCTCAGCTTCATGGCGATAGAATATTTTTCGCCTTTGATAGCGCTATGGCGATTGCGGCGGCGATAATTTTAGCTCCTTTGCTGTCTGAAAAAGGATACGTGGCGAAATTCGGATTGCCGGCGTGCTTGATTGGCAGTCTTGTTCTACACGTTCAATATATCGGTCACTATAGAGTTCAAGAGCAGGACACAGCGGATTACAAGGTTACTCAATATCTGATGGATTCGAAGAATATCATCGATAATAAAACCTTCTTTGTTCCGCTTTATTTTGATCAGGGAGAATTGATGATTGTTGAAAAGGCGCTGAATAACCGAACGTTTCTAGCGACCCAAAACTGTATACTGGCCCTGCAGGTCCCTGTTGAGAACTTAGTGGTTTTTGATCAGAGCGGCAACACCAGCAGTAGAGAAGAATTGGAAGCTAACTGCAGTCCAGCTGACAGGGCTCTTGACGTGCTTATTGCTCCCCGCGTAATTAAAGGCGTGGTCGAGTGGGACCTCGATATTAAACCGGGATTTACGGGTGGGGTATTGTTTGTTGATCGTGCCATCGCTGTTCCCGTTCCAAGCTTTTCAATGTTGATGGTGGCGCCTGCTAATGGCGAGCGGTATCAGCTGTTCGCCTTTAAAGAAAACCAATGGTGGTTTTCAGAGATAGCTGAAATGGAGATACAAAAATGAACTTTATTCGAGGATTCGAAAATCAGTAGAAACTTCACATTAGTTATACATTTCCTATTCGACTATCTTCTGCCTCCTTTGCTACGTGATAGTCGCTGGTTTATGGCACCTTTCTTTTATTTAGTGTTTGGTGACAAGGCCAAAGTATTCCTAGATTTTAAGCAAGACGTCGCCAATGTGCCCGACGATGAAATCAATCAGTACTATGAAACTCTGGCCGATAAGTTCATTAAGCGTGACACTGATCTTAACAAAGAATGTTTAAGTTTTATCAAGCAGAATGTTGTTGGAAAAGATGTGCTCGATGTAGCTTGTGGCGGTGGTTTCCTTGCAGAAGGTCTGGCAAGTCAAGGTTTTGACGTTGTTGGCGCCGATATCATAATTCCCGATCAAAAATCTGCTAATCCCAGGTATGAAAAAGCGGTAATTACCGATTTGCAGTTTTCAGATAAACAATTCGATACTGTTGTTTGCACTCATACCTTAGAGCATATTCGGGATGTAAAAACCGCGTTAAAAGAAGTTGAGAGGGTTTGTAAGAAGTGCTTGATCATTGTAGTGCCTTGTCAAAGAGAATACGCATTCACTTTTGACTTACATCTTCATTTTTTTCCGTATGAATATAAGTTAAGAGAGTTAGTGGGCCCAATGGGTGTTATTCATAAGCTCGGCGGAGACTTCCTCTACATCAGAGAGATTAAATGAATACTTTTTTGCTGATAGCGCTGGCAGCACTGTGTAATAGTTTTGCACTAACGACATTAAAGCTGTCGGGAGATAGTTTAAAGACGCCTGGAGATCTAATGACCTTGCCTAGCAGTTCGTGGTTGTTGATTTTCGCAGGCCTTGGTCTGTATGCAATCTCATTTGGTCTTACTATAAAAATATTTTCAGTAAATGAATTTTCCCGTACGGTGCCTGCGTTCATCGGCATAAGCATTGTCTCGTCATTGTTTTTGGCGTTATTTTTCTTTGAGGAAAAGATTTCTCTTGGCCTGATAGTTGGATCTGTTCTAATAATTGCCGGGGTTTGGATTATCCATACTAAAATAATATGAACAAAATAGTCAGTATCTTAGTGCCGGTTAATAACGAGGAAGTGGCTTTGCCCACCTTGTTTACGGAGCTAGACAGAATCTTGAAACCTCTGTCTGAAAAATACCAGTTTCATGTGCTTATTCTTGATGACGGTTCGGTAGACAAAACCGCTGGCATTGTTCGTGATCACGCCTCTAGTGTTTATTCCACGGGTCTGTGTAGTTTTACTCGAAACTTCGGCAAAGAGTCGGCAATAGCAGCTGGTCTGGAGCGATGTGAAAGTGACGCCTACATAATCATAGATGCCGATCTTCAGCACCCGCCAGAATTAATTCCTGAAATGCTCATTCAATGGGAGTCAGGTTATAAGCTAGTCGAGTGTGTTAAAAAGAGTCGTGGGCAAGAATCATTTTTATACAAAATTTGCAGCCAGCTGTTCTATCGATCGATGAAAAGTTTGAGCTCTCTCGAACTAGATAATGACAGCGATTATAAGCTGCTAGACAAAGAAATCGTTTTGGTGATACGCGGCTTTCCCGAGAAAAATCGATTCTTCAGAGGATTGGTCAGTTGGATGGGATATCCAACCTATCAAATACCCTTTGAGGTTCCTAATAGAGAGCAGGGAAAATCGTCTTGGAAAATGTGGGGGCTGATTAAGTATTCACTCTCGTCACTGTCATCTTTCTCTTCTGCTCCACTGCAACTAGTTACGGTAATAGGGGTGCTAATGCTGATCTTAAGTTTGCTAATTGGCTCCCTGACCCTATACCAATGGGCTCTCGGTAACGCTGTGACGGGCTTTACAACTGTAATCATATTGCTGCTGATGATTGGCAGTATGTTGATGATCAGCTTGGGCCTTATAGGCTTGTACATCGCTAAAATATACGAAGAGGTAAAGTCGCGTCCGAGCTATGTGGTTAAAGAGGAGCTGAACAGCTCGGCTAATCATAGCGATAAGATAAAGTAAAAAAGATTTTTCGAAAGATGTTCAACTTGATGGCCGCCCAACTGGGCATCCAAAAATTTCGCTATCCTTAGTAGGGTATTGACAAGTTAACGTGCTTATTCGAGAAAAATTACGAAAACGGCACTTTCTATCGCTGCGTCACCTTCCCAAGACGCAAAAACACGCAGCCGGAAATATCGGTAATTCTCAACTGATACTAAAGTGACGACCTTGATTGAATAAGTTGTAGACAGCAGCATGTGCGCCTAGAAAACGTTGCGCCTGCTCCATCAATTTGAACTTACGCACGCCTCGCTCTCTCACTCGTGTCGGCTTGTGCGAAAGCTCAACTCGGGTTTTGGGGTATTGCGATGTATCGTGAATTGTCACTGGTATAAGCTCTTTATGGGTGACACCGTAGCTTCGCAGCTTGTCGGTAACTAGCTTTCTGGGTTCGCTCTTATATTTGCGTGAGAGCCACTTAAAGAACCCCTTTGCAGCCTTTCCATCCCTGCGCTTTTACAAGAACACATCAATGACTTCACTGTCTTGATCAACGGCTCGCCACAAGTAATGGCGTGCTCCTTGAATCTTCACGAACACCTCATCAATAAAGAACGTGCCACCATAGCCTTGATGTTTTCTTCTCAATCGTTGAGCGTCCTTCGATCCAAATTTATTGCACTACAATCGAATTGCTGCGTAGCTCACCTCAATACCCCGTTGCGCCAATAAGTCTTCGATAGCACGATGACTCAGATTGAAGCGATGGTAAAGTCACATTGCATATTGATTGATTTCGGCTGGGAATCGGTGACGATTGACCGTTTTTGACTGAGTCATGCGTCGGATTCTGGCAGATTGTGAGCTAACTTGTCAGTACCGGCTGTACTCCTTCCCATTGCAAATCCAGATGATTTTTTCTTATCGCGGAAAAGATCAGAGGTGTTCAGAGGCTTACGTTCCTCCTGTACTGCTAGGATTGTAGGACTGGCTTTTTCAATACCAATACCCCGGACTATTCATCGATTGTATTTTCAAGGTCGGCCTAGATTAGATTTAAAATCTTCCACGGCTTCGCTGTTATTTTCCTGATTTCTAGAGTTAATGGTAAATTGAACAATTACTTATTGCAAATGATAATGATTCGCATTAAGGTTTGGTTTTGCTTTGGAGAGAATGTTATGCCAAATACACAAGATTCATTGCTCGATGATGTCGACCAAATACCTGATATGGATACGATCACCGCTTCGCTCCTCTTTTTGTTAAGTAAACCCGGTGCAGAATCTGATTCTTCGGTATCAAAAGCAATTGTGGACCACTTACTACTGCTTGAAAAACATCCCAGTTGCAAAACAGGGGTGCTCAATAATACGGCGAGGAAGCTAAGATGTTATTGGAATGAGTTGCGAAGTGAAAAGCAGCAGCAAGCTACAGAGTCTTTAATCGCGTCGGATTTAGCATCTACAGATTTTTTGCACTAACTGCCGATACGACGTTAATAGAAAGCTAAGTCAAATGAAGAGTGATTTATGAATAAGAATGTGAATTGTACTAGCGAAGTTGTGGTGCAGGGAAAGTTTAGCTCAGTTACCGTTTGTACAGAGTGTAATTTGTACTACTTACATATAGGCCCCATGTCATTTCGGCTTGAGGCCGACATTTTCGAGAGCATCTGCCAAATGTTTGCAGAGGTTTATCTGAGTCGCCAATTACAAAATGAAATTACCGGTAAAGCAGTGTTTAAACACTAATCATGCTTCACGCCTGAGTTTTCTGTTTGTAAGGTGCAGATGAACTGTTTTCTGATGCGGAATATATAATAATATTTAGCTGTTGGCTTTCGAAATAAAAATAAACGTCATGGGAATTATAAGTTGATTACCGCTTCTCTTATGTTGTGGTTTGCTTGTTTGAGTGTCTATTGCTGCTCTAAACAGCAAACTTTTTTTAAAAGAGCTCTTGGGAAACTGCTTGGCTGGGGTGTTTTTTCTGTGCTCTGGTTTTTTGCAATTTTATTTATGTTGGGCAGCTATGATTTGGCAACGTCATTTTTTATGGCGTTGTCGTTTGTGATGGCTGCTTGGCTCTCAATTATCTTGCTTCGCGGACACTATCAACACTCTTTTCTGTCAGTCTCGATTAGCGGCGCACTTGTATCTACACTTATTTTTGGCCTAGGAACTGTGTGATGTGGCAAAAGACAAGTGCGGCATTGATTGGGGGATGTTTACTCTCGATCTCTCTGACTCTAAATTTGAACTACTTATTACCGCTGAGTGTCGATGCCTTATTAATATTAGGTATTGCGCTGGCTTTTCCTATTTGGGCGGCACTCATGGTTTGGTGCTACTCAAGCTCTGGTGGTATGCAAGCATGGAAGCGCTGTAGCGGGTTAATGGCACTTTCACTTACTCTTAATATAGTTTTGTTTTTTACTCAAGCCTAATCAGCGCGCGGTTACTAGCAGTCAAGTTTAAAGGTTCAAGAACAGATGAATAAAGAATTAGTTAAACGCAATACGGAAGCCCACGGCTGGTTAGGACTAATTATTTCTAGCCTGTTGTTTGTGGTCTTTTTCACTGGTGCGATTTCGTTTTTCCGCGAGGAAGTTCAACTTTGGGCGACTAGTGCTCATATAAAGTCAACCTTATTGGAAGGGCAAGAGATACTTCCAGTTAGTCAGATATTGGAGATAGCCATAACGGGTAGGGATTTTAATGCTCGGGAACACCTGACGATTTATCCGCCGACACACTATGAGTCTTACTATACGGCTTATGTTGATCTAGTTGATAGAGGTGAGGGAGAGAAAGTAGACGCTCTTCTTATTCACCCAGTTTCGGGTGAGATAATCGGCGACCCTAACGATTTCTCTCTAGCAAGTTTTTTGTACAGCGTACATTACAGCCTGAATATTCCCTTTGGTTCCTATCTTATTGGTTTTGTAGCATTGTTTTTCCTGTTCTCGATATTTTCGGGCGTCCTTATTCACGCCGCTGATTTTGTTAAAGGTTTTTTTAGGTATAGAGCCGACGGGCGTAAGCGAAGTCAGCTTTTGGATTTGCACAATATTATTGGGATTATAAGTTTACCCTACACGTTAATGTTTGCTGTCACCGGATTGATATTCAATTTAATAATCATCTACCAAATAGCGTTCGGTGTAATTCTCTATAGGGGGGACATAGACGCGCTTCTTATAGATGCCGGGCTTGTCACAGTTGCGCCTGAGTGGCAGGACGAACCTTGGTCGAATCCTCCAGTTGATGAGCTCTACCAGCAATCAATAGACACCTGGGGTAATGTTCCATTTCAGATGCGAGTTTATAACTATGGCGACTCAAGCGCGGTCTTGGAATTCTACGGACTTGTTGAAGACGAGTTTGCCGGTCAGTTCGGCGTGGCCTACAACGTGTCAGATAGAAGTGAGGTATTTTCCGACAATAGGGACGACCCCAATGCTGTGTCAGCAGGATTGGATGTGGTGGCCGCGTTACACTATGGCAGGTTTGGAGGTTTGGGATTACGTTTAGTTTATTTCATTCTCGCCATGGCAGTCTGCGCGCTCATAGTCACCGGTAATTTGCTCTGGGTCGGCGCGCGCGAGAAAACAATGTCCAGTGCGAAGTTGAATTTTGTTGGCAGGTTCACTCTTGCGAGTACAGCTGGTGTAGCTATTGCTACAATCTTTGCATTCATAGCCGAGCGCCTGTTGCCGATTGGCGGTTATGATCGGGCAGCTTATCTCTCCTATGCTTTTGTAATCCCATTGGTTACGGCCTCGTCGTATATCTGGTTGGCTGCCGATAGGCGCAAGGTATTGGTCAGATTGCTTCAAATTGTTACGGGCGCTTGTTTTTTCTTGCTGCTCCTAGATTTGACGTTGTACTCGAGTAATCTCTTGCAGTACTTCGAAAATGGTTTTTTCGCGCCAATTGGAGTGGACATAGGAATACTTGCATCGGCGATATTAAGTGCGTATGTCAGCATGAAACTACAAGATCGATTGTCAAGTATTCACAATGAAAAGAACAACAACTCCACTCCGGAATTTTTAGAAAATGTTGGGTGATTTTGGCGAGCATTCTGTGAATAGTACCTGCCCGCTGGTTATTTTTGTTTCGTTAAGTAATCCTTATAGCCTCCAACAATTTTGTCTCAAATAGCCTCACCAAGTAATTTTACTGAGGTGGCACTATGTGTTCGATTAGCATCAAGGTAATTTTTTGTGACAGACACACCCGTATTCGATAGGCGCCAATCGAAAAAAGAAACCGTTGAGGATAAGCGCAAGAAAGGCTCTATCTGGTGGCGGTTGCATCAGTTGGCCGGTTTGCAGTTTTCTCTATTTTTAAGTTTTGTGTTCATCACTGGGACGCTTTCGGTTATATCTCATGAGATTGACTGGGCTCTTAGGCCCGCGATGTGGGTGCAGCCCGTAGCCCACTATGAACGAGTGAGCTGGGGAACCGTTTTAGATAGTGTGCAGAGTTACAAGTCAGGTATTGAAATAGCCGGCTTGGGAGATCCGCTTCATTCAGCTTCTACTTTTGATGTGGTCGTAATCGATAATGGTGACAGGAAGCATATTTATGTGCATCCTAAAACAGGCATTGTAACGGGTGAAGGATCCTGGGCTGGGGTTCAGCGTTTTTTAAGAGATGCTCATCG
>JBLHVT010000012.1:0-39541 GCA_047628735.1 Glaciecola sp. | reverse complement strand
TAATAACAACAGCGTCAATTTCGGGTTCGTTTTCTAACATTACTCGATAGTCACGATAGGTCTTAGCTTTGCCTTTAAACGGCGCCGCCCATTCTTGGTTTAGCGTATCAGCCAATCGATTGTCGTCAATATCACAAATCGCATAGATGTTTTCATGGGCAACGGATTGAATATCTGAACGCCCTTTGCCTGCGGCTCCCACTGCAGCAATGTTTATTTTATCACTTGGTGCAACGTAAGCAGGCCCGCCCAGCACATGGCGCGGAACAATCATAAACGCACCCGCCCCGGCGGCAGACTTTATAAATTCGCGCCGACTTTTATTCCAATTTGCTTGTTTAGGGTTAGAGTGTCCAGAATTAGGGAGTGCAGAATTAAATCCAGCTTTTTTTCTTTTTCCATGACCGTCTCGCAGATTGCTTGGATAATTAAATAGGTTTTTATGGCAACTTTTTTAACAGCAATCGCAGCAAAATCAGACTGATAATAAATGAACGCTAAACTTGAAACTCATTGCCAGAGAACCTAACACACGGCTTTTCTTTAAAATCAATGGGACTTAAAAACCAAAAGGGCTTATCGCCACTACTTTATACAGGCGCATCTACAATCATGAAAGTAGCCGTTGTTTTAGCTATTAATTTTTCTTCACAATGAATCGCAATCTCAGTTCGAAACAGCTTTCGCCCAGCATGAATAACTTCGGCACTGGCAATCAAGCATTCGCCTATCGGAGGCCTTATAAACGCGATACTTAAATCTGTTGTAGCAGACAACTTACCGTCCGGTCTAACCGAGCGAACAGCAACACCAGCAGCGGTATCTGCAAGAGACGTAAGAACTCCTCCATGGACCCGGCCACCTGCATTCATATGATGAGGTTGCAGGAGCAGACTGCACTTAGCGAGCCCTTCACCATACTCACCAATTTTAATTCCAAGGAAGTCGCCGTACGGGCTCATAGATAATTCTGTTTTTGTCATAACTCGCCTTTAACAAGATGCATAACTAAATTTTGATAAACATGGCCGCTCTCAGCCATCTAGGTTTTTTCTCGACGTTGAGCTTCCTTAAATTGTACTTTCTCTTTGCGGCGCTGCTCTATCGTCTGCTGCATAGGCTGACCAATATGTGACTCGCCTCTAAGCTTGGCCAACTTCACTTGCTTTTCACGCTCTGTGTAACGCATGTGTTGTTCCGCGCTATGCTTGCCATAGCAATAATGACAACTGACTCCTTTCAGATATTCAGCTTTTGCTTTATCTTGTTCCGTAATAGGCATTCGGCAGCCGTGACATTGATCATAATTACCCTGTTCAAGATCATGATCAACGGTAACTCGATTATCAAAAACAAAACACTCGCCCTGCCACTTAGTTTCCTCCTTAGGCACTTCTTCGAGATATTTCAATATCCCACCTTTAAGATGATAAACCTCCTCAAACCCTTGCTGCTTGAGATAAGCGGTAGATTTTTCACAGCGAATACCGCCAGTGCAAAACATGGCTATTTTTTTTGTTTTTTTAGGATCTAAATTCTCTTTAACGAACTGGGGAAATTCGCGAAACGAGGTCGTAGAAGGGTTCACTGCTTTTTCAAACGTACCTATTTCAACCTCATACTGATTTCTTGTATCGATTAACACGAGCTCTGGGTCATCCAGAAGCGCATTCCAGTCCTTCGCTTCAACATAAGTCCCTACTATATGCTTAGGGTCGATGCCTTCTACCCCCATGGTGACAATCTCTTTCTTGAGCTTTACTTTTGTTCTGTAGAAGGGGTTTTCTACAGCAGTGGATTGCTTCGCTTGAATGGCATGAAAACGCTCATCTTTGCGAAGCCAATCTAGAACATTGTCGATACCAAGCCTAGGACCTGCAATCGTGCCATTAATACCCTCTGCGGCTAATAATATGGTGCCGCGAACCTCATTGGCCAACATGACATCGTGTAATGGCTCTCGCATCGTGGCGAAATCGGGGAATTCAGCAAATCGATACAGCGCGGCGACGACTATTTTGCCGTCTATGCTGCCATGGCCATTCGAGTTGCTATGAGAAGCGCTACGCGAGCCTCCGTCAGTTTGGGAAGAAGTCATCAGTCAGTTCCTTATGCATTCCAGAACGTAAATCCGGCGCAGAGTGAGCTTTGAGTGTATCAAAAAACAGTAGCTTCAAGGCACTATTAAAGAGATTAAAGTAAGGACTAGAACGAAGAATAGGGCAGGGATTAAGGCAAGCGCTGCAGCGGAAATTAAAATGTTGTGCGAGGGCTAGCCAGCCAGATGGTCTGCAATGACTCTAACGAAGGCAGGTCCGTATTTTTCTAGTTTTCGCTCGCCAACCCCGCTAATCAGGCCGAAGTCATCCATTCCTCTGGGTATAGACTGACACATTTCTTGCAAGCTGCTGTCGTGGAATATCATATAAGGCGGGACCCCAAGCTCTTCGGCAAATTCTCGGCGGCACTCTCGCAGGGCTTCCCATAAACCAACATCGATATCATCTGCCAAGGGAGTCTTAGTTTGCTGTTTAACCACCTTTTGCTTGATATCCAGACGTAGCTCAATAGTTTCTTCGCCCCTCAGCAGTGGCCGACAAGCCTCTTCCAGTCGCAACGCTCCATAGCGCTCGAGATCAACACTCAAGTAACCTCTGGCCACTAGCTGCCGGTAAACCGAGCGCCATTGGTTATTATCCAAATCTTTACCTATTCCATAGGATGGTAAATGCTGATGTCCAAACTGGAATACTTTATCGGTGTTGCCACCACGAAGAACATCAATTAAATGGTTTACGCCAAATCGCTGCTCAGTGCGATAGGCGACACTGAGTGCTTTGCGAGAAGCTTCTGTACCATCCCACGTTATCGGCGCCTCTAAACAGGTGTCACAGTTGCCACAAGGCTTAGGCAAAGCATCACCAAAATAGTTCATAAGCGCTTGACGACGACAGCTGGTTATTTCACAAAGCCCTAGCATGGCATTTAACCGATGTTGCTCTGCACGCTTATGCTCATCACTGCCTTGAGATTCAGCCATCATCTGTCGAAGCTTGATTACATCTTGCAGCCCATACACCATCCAGGCGTTTGCTGGAGAACCATCCCTGCCTGCGCGGCCGGTTTCTTGATAATAAGATTCCACCGTCTTCGGCAAATCCAAATGCGCGACAAAGCGCACATCTGGTTTATCTATACCCATGCCAAAGGCAATAGTCGCTACGATTATCACGCCTTCTTCTCGCAAAAACCGGGACTGGTGATCTGCACGCATCTGCGACGGCAAGCCTGCGTGATATGGCAAGGCATTAAAGCCTAAACCCTGCAGCCAGCTAGCTATTTCCTCGGTCTTTTTACGCGACAAGCAGTACACAATCCCTGCGTCGTTTGGGTGTTCTTGCTTGATGAATTTCAGAAATTGCTGTTTGGCGCTGTGCTTTAAAGTAATCCGATAGCGAATATTTGGTCTATCAAAGCCCGCAATATATTGATTAGCTTCTTCAAGCTGTAGGCGAAGAATTATCTCTTTTCGGGTTCTCTCATCAGCCGTTGCGGTAAGTGCAATTCTGGGGATTTCTGGAAATAATTCATGCAGCAGACTGAGCTTTAAATAATCGGCACGAAAATCATGTCCCCATTGGGACACGCAGTGCGCCTCGTCGATTGCAAAAAGTGCAATCTTGGCCTGCTGCAGCAGCTTGATGGTTCTTAGCTGATTGAGTCTCTCCGGCGCAATGTAGAGTAAGTCTAAATGCCCCTCTAAAAGCGCTCGCTCGATATTCTGAACTTGCTCATGAGTCAGCGTGGAATTTAAAAAATCTGCTTTGACCCCCAGCAACCGCATGGCGCTAACTTGGTCTTGCATTAAAGCAATTAACGGCGAAATGACAATGCCGCAGCCTTCTCGCACCAAAGCGGGAATCTGATAACACAGAGACTTGCCTCCGCCGGTAGGCATCAACACTAAAGCATCGTCACCGTTTACGACGGTGTCGATGATTTCATCTTGGGGTTCTCGAAAGGAGGGAAAACCGAAAACGGATTGAAGGATTTTTTGGGCACTACTCATTGGCGGGGAGTATACATTAGCGCTGACCAAATTGGGCTAATTGCTATGCTCAATTTAGCCAATTATAAATACCTAACTAAACGCAGTTAAGCTTGTTAATCTCGGTTTAACTCCGCTAAGCAAACGTAATCTAAATCAAAACCAAAAGCGCGCGGTGAGGTTACTTTTAGCGCCTTATCTGTTTGATAGTGATGACTACAGCCAATACCAAACACTGTTACTCGTTGCCCATAGCGCATTCGCTCGGCATTGAGTGGCCGACTAGTTTCCTGTTCAACTATACAAATAAGGTCCGGAACTGTAGCAACAACTTTCTCGCCTACTTTGGCGATTAAATATTCATTTTTGATAAATAACGTCATTGCCGCAGCACCGGTATCGAAACTTTGAATTGTTGCAGAGCCCACATCATAGCCACCAACAATCTTGCGCTCATTGTCAATCACCTTGCCTGTGTAGAGCCGTTTTACAATCCCGTAGTCTGTGGTCTTAAACAAATCAACTATGTCGTCCTCTATCGCATCGATAATGCCGTCGTGCTCACGCAGCAATTTACCCAGCGAAGCCGCAAAACTAATGGTTTTAGGAATCGCAGCCATGCGAGCTTGCTTACCAGTCATACCATGTTCTGCCGAAGTGATCATTCCTCCCATAGTGACGGCCATCGCCCGCACATGACGCTCAAATGTTTCGGCATCATTGCAATAAAGGACCGCTTGATTACCCCAAGCATCACGCAGTACCGCTGGCGTAGGATGTACTCCATAAATAGGAAAGGTCATCATCTGCGCCTCTGGTAAGGCACGTCCCATGCCATCACCATCAATACAAGGTACATCACGCATAGCCGCCACGATAAGTGGAATAGTACTGTTGCCGCCACCCACTTCAAATGGGATCACCGCGTCAATCTTCTTACCTGTCAGTGCTTGATAGGCATCAAATGCCTTCACTGCCTCGTCTTCAGTAGGCAGCTGTTCCAACGTCACCGTCGGTGCTCCCACCATGCCGATACTCACCACATTAAAGTCATCAGGAACTTGATCTAACGGCATCAGCTTTGCTGGCCCATAGCGAGACAGCAACCTTTGCGCAATCAGCTGAGATACATAAGGGTCACCGCCGCCGCCTGTCGCTAAAAACGCTGCTCCCGCGCAAAGGTCCTTGATGTCTTGCGCACAAATCTCTTTCATGAATAGCTAACCTGCTTTAAGTCGCCGACGACTTTCACCCTCAGCCTAACTGCATTGTCGTCCATATAGCTAAGTGGCGTTTCTTCTATATCGAGAACCCGCAGGCTTTGCTCCTGCGCTCCGGCTTTAATAGCCTTGTGCCGCGCCGCTTGTGTCGCAGCTTGTATTGCCTCGTCGCGCTTAACTTTACTGTAACTCACCACCGACTCGACTTCTCCGCCGACTTGAGCAATTGCAGCGCCGATAGCATTGGCGACCTCGGCATGCTCGGGACAATAAACCTGCGAAGCGGTGGTTAGCTTATCCGTTATCAATATTGAACCTCCGCCAACTAGAATTACTGGCACCGGCTTATCACTTGGCCGCATTTTATCAATAGCCTCATCAATCATTCGATGAATAGTCGCCGAGGCTGTATTAACCAGTGACTCTGACAAACCAGATACCCGGCTTGTATCACCTATCTGTTGATACCCAGATGCGACAACAATATCAGTCGCTGTAAGTTGGGGGCCTCCAAACACTAAGCCCTCTTTAACCAAACGGTGACCCACTGATGAGGGACCGATTACTTTGCCATCGCTGCTAACTAAACTTCCACCACCAAGGCCGATCGCCATGATGTCTGGCATTCTAAAATTAGTTCTGACTCCGCCAACGTCAATAAAGCTATTACTCTCTCTAGGGAATCCATTAGCCAGCACACCGATATCGGAGGTCGTCCCTCCAATATCCACAACTATAGCATTTTCAAGTTTACTCAAGACGGCAGCTCCGCGCAGTGAATTGGTTGGACCGCTGGCAAAGGTTAGCGCTGGGTATCGGGCGATGAAGTCTGCCGACATTAAAGTGCCATCGTTCTGGCTAACATAAAATGGGCAGTTTATCTTTCGCTCAACCAAAGCCAACTTCATATTAGATACTACGCTTTGAGCTAGGCCTCCTAAAGCCGCGTTTAATAACGCTGCATTTTCGCGCTCTAATATACCTAACCTGCCAATCTCATGGCTAAGCGTAATATTCGCACCGGGGATTTGCGCTCTCGCTAATTCTGCAATATGCAGCTCATGCGAATTATCAGTTGGAGAAAATGCAGAAGCTATCGCAATAGACTCGATCCCTTTTGACACCAAATCATCAAGCACTATGTTGATTTCTTTGTCATCCAAACTGTGAATTTCGCTGCCATCAAATGTATGGCCGCCTTTTATCATATAGAAATGATTACCAAGACAACGCGCAATATCCTCCGGCCAATCACACATTGGAGGAATCCCTGACCCGGTAGGCAAGCAAGCTCTTATAATCGCGGTCTGCGATAACTCTTTACGCTCAATCACCGCGTTGGTAAAATGAGTTGTACCAATCATCACCGCAGTAATGTCAGCAGCATCTAAGTTAGCCGTAGACATTACTGCGTCTAACGCTTCGACGATTCCCTGTTTAATGTCGCTACTGGTAAGCGCTTTATGAGTCGCGAGGATTTCTAAACCTCGCATCACGACAGCATCGGTATGAGTTCCACCTACGTCTATTCCAATCTTCATTTGTCCTACCAATTACACATCAAGGAAGGGTACGAACATATTTCGTTCGCCAAATTTTCGTACAAACTAAATAAAGAGGAATCGTTAAAATCAGAGCATCCAAACTGGCTATGTCTGTAAAAGAGATTTCGAACCAAAAAGCCAATGCGCAGATAATCGTGGAAAGCAGCCAAGCGGATAAAGCTGCTAGATCATAATTAGCGACTTTAGGCAGTTTATCTAAATCGAAAACTTGGCGCTTCAATATAAAATAATCTGCCAAATAGACCCCTGCCACAGGCGGCACTATTACTCCAAGCCATTCTAAAAAGGTAATGAAATAGTCAGCCAATCCTGCCACGGCAAGCGCAGTACCAAAGACCCCACAGGCTAGCAACAACTTCCATTCAGACACTTTTGGTACAATAACCGCCGCCGCTAAAGTTGTACTGTATAAATTCACACTGTTGGTAGTCCATGTCGCAAAAATTAAGATAACAAGTGCGCTGGCTAAAACGCCTAGCGAGATCATATAAGCCATCGGGTCAATAAGGCCTGTGGCTAAAGCCGGGACTACCGCTATTAACATGGAAAAAGAATTGCCAAGGCCATTGCCTAAAATTGAAGCTGTCACACAGTCTTTTACTGACCTAGCATAGCGCGACAAATCTGGCATAAGCACAACACCGACAATAAGACTGCCAATGATGGTGGAGACGGCTGTAGAGAAGTAATCAGGGTTGGCCGGCGCAATAGCTAACAGTGAATCTAAATCTTGAAGATTGAAAGAAAGGTTCGCCACATAAATAAGAAATAGGATAAGCAGTGGTACAGCAAACAGAGCAAACCGATCAATCGCCTTAA
Organism: Glaciecola sp.; assembly: GCA_047628735.1. Taxonomy (GTDB): domain Bacteria; phylum Pseudomonadota; class Gammaproteobacteria; order Pseudomonadales; family Pseudohongiellaceae; genus UBA9145. The sequence goes on along the minus strand of JBLHVT010000012.1, from coordinate 31,889 downwards.
ACCCGTACAACGTTGTCAGCATAATCAGCAGGCTAGAGATTAGCGTAAGCATCCATATAGGAGGTGACTGGTCGAATATTTCAATAAAGGCGATATGCAAGGTTTGGCCAAAAAAACCGGCAGTTACTGCAAACCAGCCAAGCAGCGTTAGACCTAAAAGGCCATTAACAAAAACCGCGCCTTTCCTGCCAAATACAAACTCGATAAGCAGGTAACTGTTAAGTCGAGTTTTTGCGCCTACAATAGCAGCGGGAACCGACATTGCCGCAAGAACTAGGCTCGCCAAGCCTATCGCTTTGGCAGTTCCAACAATGCCTAAGTTTTGTGCGGTTATCGCTCCAGTATACAAACTTGGCAGGGTCAGGCAGATCCCGAAGATGACCACACCCACGGACCAACCCGAAACGGTTTCATCCTCAGCGACTTTTGAGCGGGCGCTCTCATCAAAACTATCGGTTAAATTGGACAATGGCAGAAGATTTAAACCTAGAAAAAAGTGAATCGAAACTAATATTAGCGTATATCATTAAAAGAATCTGCGGACTAAATGGACATAGAAGCCATTTATCTCTATGCTTGCGCACCCTGAAAACACGGAAAACCCGACTAAGGCTCCAGCACAACGGCTAAGAGCCTGCTCCTCCAAGTCAAAAGCCTCGCGTTTTATAGGCGATTTGACTCTGATTAACCCGTAGCTGACTGATGTGAAGCTACTAAAAAGGCCTCCATGATGACTAGCGACACTTCCAGTCCCATTTCTGTTTCATTTAGCGATTTAAAACTTTCAGCCCCAATAATGCAGGGCTTGAATGACGTCGGCTACGAGACTCCGTCTCCGATTCAGGCCGAAACCATTCCACTTATACTAGATGGCCGAGATGTTTTAGGCCAGGCTCAAACAGGCACAGGCAAAACAGCTGCCTTTGCGCTACCGATATTGTCTAATTTGGATCTCACACAAAAAGACCCTCAGGTAATGGTCCTAGCTCCCACCAGAGAGCTTGCTATTCAGGTCGCAGAAGCCTTTCAGCGATATGCCAGACACTTAGATGGGTTTCATGTATTGCCTGTTTATGGAGGCCAAGATTATAGCGGCCAGATTCGGGCATTGAAGCGAGGCGTACACGTGGTTGTTGGCACCCCAGGCCGAGTCATGGACCACATGCGCAAAGGTACATTGAAGCTGAATAAGCTCACTACATTGGTGTTGGATGAAGCCGATGAGATGCTTCGCATGGGCTTTATTGATGATGTTGAGTGGATTTTAGAACAAACCCCCAAAAACCGTCAAATAGCTCTGTTCTCAGCCACCATGCCACAGCAGGTTAGACGAATAGCTAACCAGCACTTAAACGATCCGGTTGAAGTCACAATCAAGATGAAGACAGCAACGGCGGAAAATATTCGCCAGCGCTTTTGGCCTGTCAGTGGAATGAATAAATTGGATGCGCTTACTCGTATCCTAGAAGCAGAAGATTTCGACGGCATGATCATCTTCGTGCGCACTCGAATTATTACCGTTGAGTTAGCTGAGAAACTTTCTGCTCGCGGGTTCTCAGCCACTGCACTTAACGGCGATATTGCCCAAAACCAGCGTGAGCGAACTATTGATCTACTTAAAAAAGGTAAGATCGACATTCTAGTTGCCACCGATGTTGCGGCTCGCGGACTCGATGTAGAGAGAATAAGCCACGTTGTAAATTACGATGTGCCTCATGATACTGAAGCCTATATTCACCGAATTGGAAGAACCGGCCGCGCCGGCCGTACTGGGGACGCCATTTTGTTTATTGCCCCTCGCGAGAAAAGAATGCTCGCCTCAATAGAGAGAGCAACTAACAAGAAAATAGAGATGATGGAGTTACCTTCCACAGATCTCATCAACGACAAACGTATCGAGCAGTTTAAAAAATCGATAACCGACACGCTAGCCTCAGATGATCTTGCTGTTTTTGCTCAACTGATTGCTCAGTATCAAGAAGAAACGAATATTCCTGCAGAGGATATTGCTGCCGCGTTGGCGAAGCTGGTTCAGGGCGAGTCGCCTTTACTGCTGAGTCACAAGCCGGTTCCCAAATCTAAAGCGGCTTGGGAAAATTCTGATCGTGGCGATTCCAAAGGCCGCGACAAGAAATCACGCAACACCAGAGAAAGAACCAAGCCACCACGCAGAGATGGCCCGCCTGACCAAGGTCTAGAGCGATTCCGTATCGAGGTCGGTCACATCCATAAGGTGATGCCTGGCAATATAGTGGGTGCAATCAGCAATGAGGTTGGATTGGACAGCAAACATATTGGCCGCATTTCAATATTTGATGCATACAGCACTGTGGACCTTCCTAAAGACATGCCTAACGAAGTGTTCAACGGCCTTAAAAAAGTTTGGGTCGGCGGCCAGGCACTTAAAATATCAAAGTTCGACCCCAGCGCTGAAGGCAGCGCGAGCGTTGCAAAACGCCCACGATTAAACAAGCCTGATCAGGATGGCGACAGCGAAAAATCTAGCAAACCAAAGTACAAGTCTAAATCGAAAGATAAAGCCAAAGACAGCGATAAGCCGAAGAAAAAATCGTATACCAAGAAAAAACCTGCAGCTCAGCAAGATTAATAGTTGCACGGCGCTATAATAAGGCAAATTCTCGCGTATAGGGACATAGCCGGCACTGTTAAAAGCTGTAGCAATTAGTTGTTACAGCTGTTCTTCTCGCAAGAAGGGTGTTTTTAAAAAGGCAGTTATCTTTAGAAAGGCAACATTTTAGAGAGGCGACGATGCGGATTCAAAACTTCAAAATTGCTCTGCTGGCAACAGCCAGCGCTTGCTTTGTAACGATTGCGGCCGCTGACACATCCTTTGGCGTGATGGGAGACGTGCCCTATGGCAAAAAAGCTTTAGCCCGCTTCCCAGCACTCGTCTCTTCTATTGAATCTTTCCAAATTGAATTTCTAATCCATGTTGGCGACATCAAAGGTGGGTCCGCTCCCTGCACGGATGAAGTTTTGACCAGCCGCGTAAAAGCTATTAATGATATCCGCCGTCCGACAATTTTTATCCCCGGGGACAATGACTGGACAGACTGCCATCGCAGAGGCGCGGGTGGCTATCAGCCACTCGAAAGACTGCAGTTGCTCAGAGAGTTGGCCTACCCAAATATTGGAGTCAGCCTAGGCACACCGCCTATGCGGCTTAATTCCCAGGCTACCACTCCCGGCCTAGAGGAATTTCGAGAGCATCAATACTGGACCAGTGGCAATATCAGTTTCGTCGCCTTACATGTTTTAGGATCTGACAATGGGCTAGCGCAGTTTAAAGGCAGGACGAAAGCCGATGACGACGAAGCAATTCGTAGAATCACCGCTAGCATTAACTGGTTAAATTTGAGTTTCGAGAGCGCTTTAGAATCGAAAAGTGACGCACTGGTTATTGCCATTCATGGCAATCCATTTGGAATGTCCAAACGCCGCGCTAAAAAATACGATATTAAGCCATTTGCTGGACTACTCGCTGCCGTGCGCAAAGGTGCTGCCGACTTAGCCAGACCGGTCTTGCTGATTCATGGCGACACCCATGACTTTAAATTTGACCAACCGCTGCGCGATTCATCAGATCAAACCATCTCCAACATTTATCGACTGGAGGGAATAGGTTCTCCTGCTATTGGTTGGGTTGAAGTCACCTTTGCTATTGAAGACCCAGAACCTTTTCAAGTTAAGACTCATTTCATTTCAAACTAGATCACTAGTGCGGTTCATCGGCATAGATCATACATGCAGACCATGAACGCAGATCGATGCTTTCTGCTAGCTTTGCCCCTCAAAAAACTCATCATCACAGTTACACCTCAGAGCTTGCCATTGGGTTTTTACAACTCAAGTCTATTCAAGAAAAAACCTTAACAACCATTCTTAATAACTCTCACTTAGCCTTATGGTGGGCGACAATCATCTCAGCCGTACTGGGGAGCCAAACATGAGATAAGCCTATCCACCGGCGCTGGATCAAAACCTCTCTAGCAACCGCAGCCAAACCAGCCCATAGAACAAAGACTGACTAACAAGCTGAACCGCGCAAGCTACTAATATTAATAAACCTTAATAGAAATAATCTTTATTGGCTTCCATTCCCCCAAAACGCGAATGCCAACCTAAATGATAACCAATATCATTTGCGAATCATTATCATTTCGATTAGCATTAGAAAATCAGATTATAATTTCTATACCACATAAGGAAAAACCGATGACAGCCAACAGATTATTGCTGAGCTTAGCAATTTCATCAGCGATTTCGTCCGTAGCAATGGGGCAAGATCAGGACAAACGCAGCTCGTTGAGAGAAGTCACAATCGTAGGCAGTCAAGCACAAGCTCGTAGACTTACCGGCTCCGCTCACTTTATAGGCAAAGATAAACTGCAACAGTTCGCTTACAGTGATATCCAGCGCATAGCGCGAGAAGTGCCTGGTGTTTCTATTCAGATAGAAGACGGCTACGGACTCCGCCCGAATATAGGCATTCGTGGCGTCGCCACCGAGCGCAGCGGCAGAATAACATTACTTGAAGACAATGTATTAATCGCCCCGGCACCTTATTCAGCACCCTCTGCTTACTACTTCCCGACAGTTGGGAGACTCAGCGCCATAGAAGTAGTCAAGGGGCCATCTGCAATCACTCAGGGACCTTACACAATCGGCGGCGCATTAAACATGGTGTCGACTCCCATACCTAATGAAATGGGCGGCAACATCGTCACAGAAGTTGCGCAAGATTCTACCTACCGGATTCATGCCACTTACGGTGGACGCACCGATTCTGGTTTCGGTTTCTTACTTGAGACCCATCAGTGGAAATCGGATGGTTTCCAAAACATCGACCGTAGCAGCCAAAACACCGGTTTGGATGTTGAAGACTATACCGTAAAGTTGAGCTACGCCCCAGAAGACTCAAATCATAACATCGAGTTAAAATTGCAAACTACCGACCAAGACTCGGATATGAGCTATTTAGGTTTAACCGACAATGATTTTGATAACGGCGCGTTCCGACGCTATGGCTTATCAGAACTGGACAATATCCAAACTGAACATGAGCAGCAGATCCTACGTTACGGCTATTCCTTTAGTAATTCATTGAACCTTTCCGTTACCGCCTATAATAACGAACACCAGCGCAACTGGTTTAAGACCGAAGGAATCGATTTTGACGGCAGTAGCAACTCACAAGATTTAGACAAAACCAGCTGGTCCAATGTTGTGCAAGCTATAAACACAGGTGCAACTCTAGGCGGCTTCAGCCCTAGCCAACTTCAATCAATTCTCGACGGTTCAAGTGATACCCCTGCTGGTAGTATCCAGTTGCGCTCTAACGATCGGGAATACTATTCTCGTGGAGTTCAATTAGGACTCAATTGGGACGGCACGATTGGCGGCATGACTCACAATATAGAATTTGGCATTCGAATACACCAAGACGAAGAAGATCGACTCCAGCTGAACAGCAGCTACAGCCAGATAGATGGCAGTTTAGTTCTAGACGATTTAGGCATTTTAGGCAACGCCGGAAACAGAGTTCAGGAAGCCGATGCGATTGCTATCCATATCCACGATGATATCCAAATGGGTAACTGGACCATCTCTCCTGGTCTGCGCTATGAAGATATAGAGCAAAAACGCACACGTTACCGTGATGGAGAAGCGCGATCTTTTCGGGATTCTCGTGAAAATAACACACAGGTCTTTTTGCCAGGGCTAGGCGTGCTCTATCAGGTTAACGATGAGCTCTCATTGATTGCCGGCGCTCATAAAGGCTTTTCAGCACCAAGCAATTCCCCTGGGGTTGACGAGGAAATCGCCATCAATTATGAATTAGGTTTGCGATATCAAAGCGGCGCACTATCAGCTGAACTCATTGGCTTCTTAAGCGACTATGACAATATCCTAGGCGAATGCACCGCATCATCAGGTTCGAACTGCGTGATTGGCGATGCTTTTAATGGCGATGCAGCAACAGTCGCTGGAGCCGAACTGCTTATCAGTGCAGACTTAGCGAGCAGTTCAGAATTTAATATCCCGGTGTCGCTAAGCTATACCTATATTAATGGCGAGTTTGATACTGACATAGCTGACACAGACTTTTTTGGTTCGGTGGGTGAGGGCGATCCTTTACCTTACTTACCTGATCACCAATTTTTGGCTTCAGTTGGCTTCGAGAGAAATAACTTTGCTGCCTACCTTACTGGCAACTTTGTGGATGAGGTCTGTGTGCGCGCATCGTGTAATGCGTTTGAGAAAACTGACGATACGTTTACAGTAGATCTTGCCGCCAATTATCAGTTCAGTACCGCCCTTAACTTTTACGCTAGAGTTGAAAATCTAACTAGTGAGGAAGACATTCTTGGACGACAGCCTTACGGGGCCCGCCCAAATAAGGACAGAACTATAACTGCTGGCGTTCGTTTTAACTTCTAGGTTTTTAAGTCTAAGTTATAACTTAGACTTTTAACTTTTAGGCTAGCACTTACCGCCTAAACATTTTACAAAACAGGGCAGCAGCTTGTGGCATGAACAAGGCCGCAATCTGCTGCCTTGTTCATCACTTCTCACCGATCACTTCTCACCGATCACTTCTTTGTCTCTCTCTTTTCGCCTTCCCCTCTTTGACACCCACCTGTTTTCTGGCACCCGCCAACTCTAATCAAATTCCAAAATTTACTATTTAGTTTTATTTGAGCGACTAATCATCTGCCCACGACAGAATTTATTATCCCAAGCAAGAATCTGCAACTCACTAAAGCACGTAGTATTGCTTAAGTTATTTTTTTAAGTTGCTCTAATTATGAATACCGACACATCAAGAGAACGAATCGAATCTGCTCTGCGCTGCCTTTTCGTAGGAGATTCCCTTGCCATGCCAGTTCACTGGTACTACAACCCAGGCGACATTTACAGACAGTTTCCCGGAGGGATCTACAAGCTGGAAGACGCTCCTGCCTTCCACCCTTCCTCAATCATGTCGCTACACTCAACTCGACAAGGTGGACGCAGCTATCTGACAAAAAAGAAAGCAACCGAAATTGTCGGCGACGTTATTCTTAAAGGCAAACGTCAATTTTGGGATGTGCAAAATCAGCACTATCATCAAGGAATGAAAGCCGGTGAGAATACTCTTAACGCTCACTGCGTTAGAGTGACAATGCGCAGCTTAAGCGGCAATAAGAAAGCCTATTCGAAAGAAACTTTTCTAAAAAATTACATTGCTTTGCTAACCGCTGACAAACCTGAACATCCTGACACCTATGCTGAATCATATCACCGCGGGTTTTTTGCGAATCTTGAACAAGGCGTAGCTGAAGATAAATGTGGAGCGACAACCCATGACACAGCATCAGTAGGCGGTCTTGTCATGCTAGCGCCTATCGTTTTCTGTGGCATGTTAAATGAGCTACCCGTTGATGAAATAAAAGCACAGTGTCATGCACACCTAATGCTTACTCATCCTGACGATTACCTGGCGAAAATTGCTGGCGACTACGTCGAGCTTTTAAGCAGATTATTAGTTCGAGATGAAACAGAAGATGCGCAGGAAATTATTGCCCAGGTAGCTCTTAAAAGTATTAACTTGAACCTTAAAGAGTTGATGGCAAAAAATTACAGCGACTTTGAGGTTGTTGGCGGCGTCTTTACTTCGGCTTGCTACATTACCGGCTCATGGCCGAGTGTCCTTTATTTTGCTTACAAGTACTGCGGCGACGCCGAACAGGCTTTAATTGCAAATACTAATGTGGGGGGCGATAACGTGCATAGAGGAGCTGTCTTAGGGGCAATATTAGGCTTGATCGGCAGCAATAACGCGCAAGCCTGGTATCATGACCTCACAGACACCGAAGAGTTAGACAAAGAAATTGCTGCTATTTTGGGGGATTAATTTCTCACTTTTTTTGTTAATAAAAAACAACCACAACAATAAATCAGGCCAGCAGAACCGGTTAATCGGCTCAGCGGCCCTAGCGGATTTTCTAGTCTAGAACGTTTTTACGTCTAGAACGACAGGCAGCTTACTTGGCATTCCCCATTCTGCCCATGACCCATCATAGACCGATAAATTTGTGTATCCTGCGACGCTTGCCGCAAGCGTCAACACACACGCGGTAATTCCAGAACCACAGCTGGTAATCACTTTTTTATCACGGCTGGTGAGAGCATCAAACAACGAACTTAGTTCTTGCTCTGACCTAAGGTGACCTTCGTTCAATACATTCGCAAACGGTAAGTTTAGCGCGCCAGGCATGTGACCTGATCGACTTCCCGGTCTTGGCTCCGGCGCAGTGCCTGCAAATCGTCCGGATGATCTGGCATCAATAATATCAATCGTTGCGTCGGTGGTTGCTGCCAAAACCGTTTCAGAATCACAAAACCCTGATTTTGGACACGCTTCAAAATCTCCAATTGAAGAGGCTGAGGTCAAGCTGTTTGCCACTTGTTGCCCAGCGGCAATCCATGCGGGCAAGCCTCCGTCCAAAACAGCAGCTTGTTCATGCCCCATCATCCGTAGCATCCACCACGCCCGTGGGCTTGCATAAATACCCACATCATCATAAACCACAATGACACTACTTTTGTTAAGCCCAAGTGACCTTACTCTTTCCTGAAACAATTGCGCAGTAGGCATCATGTGAGGTAGAACACTGTCGGGTTTACAAATTTCTTTGTCGTAGTCAAAGCGCCTTGCCCCCGGAATAGCCTTAAAATTTCCCTCTGCATTTAAAGAGACAAACCCAGGCACAACCGGCGGTACTGAAGCATCAAGAATAACCAGATTCTCGTTATTGAGATTTTCTACAAGCCATGTGACATCTACCAATGGCTTGGCGAGAGTAAGATTGGTGGCATTCATTTCAGCAAGTTCCGATTACAGTTGAGGTTAATACTGCGGTTAAAGGCTTGTTTATAGATGCAGTTAGAGCTGCGAAGAAAACTCAAGCAGCTTCGCTCTAAGCTTTTCGGTGTTCGCAGGGCCAATTCGAATTAATTGTTTGTGAACGGCCTGAAGATTCTCAATACCAGTATCAGCATAAAGATACATGACCGAAGGCTTTACCAATTGAAAGGGACCATCTAACTCGTTTGCCTGCAGGACATTGCTGATTGCCAAACGCAGAGTGTCATCAAAACTTACGTTACGAAAACCAATTTCGGCATAGGCTTGCTGAAATAAAGGAGACAGCATCTTGTACAAAGTAATAGCAGCATCGGTATCCACATCAATAAAGGTCGACACTATTTGATCAAACCGGACGTAGGCGCTGTCATCCATTACGAATAGATTTTCATCGATATTGCGAACTGCCATTTCAGTCTGCATCGATCTATAAGGAAGACCGTTTTGGGGGAATTCTCCACGGCTGATATTTTCCACAAACACAACAAACTTACGCACGATTTGGTCATTGACCAAATACGAAACGAGCTCTATGCCGTTTTGTAGTGCGCGAATATTTTCAAATACGAAACTATCACTGGCGTTCAAACTAGGAATACGAACAGCCGATCCAGTAACTGCGAGCTGCGGCTGCGCTGTTGGAATATCTATCTCTATTGGCAGCTCAACTATTTCGGGCTCAGCCACAGCAACCGCAGGAGGTGCGGGCTCTGGCCTAAATATTGACTGAGGCAACGCTGATCGCTCAGGGTTCGACGAAGACAGTGTGACCTGTGGCTCAGCCTGCACAGGAGGCGCAATGATCACCGTTGTGGTTCCTTGCGGCGCTTCAAAAGTCAATGCCATGTAGATTAAATACAGCATTGTCGATACCGCCACCGCAACCACTGCCCAGATACCTAATTTCGGCATGATACGCTCCCGCGTGAATTAAGTGATCATTCTGTCACAGAGCCCAAAACCCTACAACAAACAGCCCGTGCTAATCATGTATTGGACAGCTTCTGCCATGGTTTAGCCACCTCTTTGGATATTCACAGACCGAACGCTGGACATAAAAAAACCCGACTAATAAATGATAGCCGGGTTTTGGGATCGATCTATTCTGCCTAGATCTAAAAAACCTTAGATTTTTGAAAACCCCAGACTTTCCATAGTCGTAACAAGATCGCGTCCCGCCGTTGCAGGCTTAGTCGCTTTATCAATCTTCAGCACAGTACCATCGATATCGATGTAATAGGTCCAGCGATTAGCAAAGCCGACCCCCATTAACGCACCAAAAGAGTCCACCATTGCTTTGCTTGGATCTGCCAGAATTGGAAATCCAGCTTGGTGTTCTTCAGCAAAAGCGGTGTTGTCTTCCAGTGTATCTACACTGGCCATAAAATATGCAACGTCGAAACTCTTAATTTCTCTAGCACTGTCACGCAGCGCTTTACATTGCATAGTTCAGCCACCTGTAAAGGCTTTAGGAAAGAAAGCAATGACTACAGGCTGCTCACCAGCGAACTGGGATAATGTGTAAGTCATGCCGTCGGATGCCTGAAGCTCAAAATCAGGCGCTTTTTCGCCCTCTTCCAAGGCCATGGCAAATTGGCTGCTGAGCGCTACAGCAGCGACAAACGCTGGCAGTAATCCCCTAGCTAACCGATTGGCAAAATGAGACATAATTTTCTCCGTTTATGAACTAACAATTGAGCAACGACTCAATCTGACACTGTTGTACCTCGACTAATACAAAAATGCCAGCCACATTGGATTAGTGGTGTGTTTAAAGCTATCAATACCCGCCGCGATGTTCACCGAACTAAAATCTGAAAAAGCTGCGCTCGGAGCGGCTTAACTGAATAGACTCTGTTTCTAATTCAGCAATTTGCATATCCAAGCTTTGCCTCTCAGCTTCGGACAGTGAAGAACTAGTTAACCGAATTTCCCTAAGGCGTTCTATTGAAGTTTCAATTTGACGAGTATAGCGACGTAACTGCATGTTTTTAGCGTCACGCTGAGATTGTCGAAAGCGAGGGTTTTCAACCTGAACATTCTGGCATTGCCGCACGACTTGACCTTGGGCATTGGTCACATTTCGACATCGAGACTCAGTTACGTATCGGCTGGCTGTGCCCTCGAATGCGGTAAACGGTGTTCGAGCAATTGACCGAGCAAGCGTCAAATCAGTCTGTGTTTTAGCGAGAATAATACCTAATAGTTTCTCTGGCTCAATATTTGTCTGTAGCTCGATACGATTCAATTCTCGTGAGTAAAACTCGCTAAGATCGGTTGCTCGCTCCATGAGCCCCCTAGAATTAAGGCTCAAAATATTCTCACGTATAACTCTAAGATTCCATCGACCATATTCTTCTATAGCCGCGATGTAATCTGAATCCCCTGCTGAATAGACTCGCTTAGCAACAAAGTAATCCAGCACATAAAGGTCATCCACCTCTTCCCAATCTTGAAGCTTGCCGTTGTTGAGAATAAGGGCGTCGATAATGGGTAACTGCTCGGTACTATAGAGACCGGTGTTAATTCTTGCGACTTGAAGAGCATCCGTGTGCAAGCCAACTGCACTCTCGTAGTCTTGTATTTCAGCATAAAACGCCCCAAAGTCTGAATACGCTTCTTGTAAGGCTGGATCATAAATTCCTAAATCACTTTGCATAGCTATAATGCCGGCCTGCCTAGCGCTGCGCTCTCGACTTATTTCGAGTATGAGAGCCTCCTGCACGGCAATTTCTTCAGGCGATAGTTCCAGACTCTCAGTGTCTTGGCTATCTTCACCGCTTTCACTATCGACATCTTGTAAAGCATTGAATTCAAATTGAAAACCGTCATCAGGGTCAACTTCCACCTGAGCCCGGGCAAAAGAAAAAAGTAAGCACAGTGCTAGGCTGCAAAAGCATCGCGCTAAAACGCGGCTCATGTTTAGATCTTCCAACACTCGCTTAGCAAGCTTTGTTAACACAATTGAATTTTTCATAAACCAATAATAAAGCCTTCCTCACTTTCTTGCAGCTGATGATTGCACTGGATAGCTATAGCTACTATGCACAGCTACAGTTACTGGGAACATCGACAGCTCCCATGGATAGCTTCATCGGAGCGATAATGCCCCGGCCTCAAACCTGCCCGACTAATTATCGCTGCAATAACAACGCTTCCAACGCCGTCAACGTGAATCAGATCTTAACCACTGAAAAGCCGTCGCGCCCGGTATAAATTAGCTAGCCGGCACAATCCTATCCAACCAATTAGCAAGCTTAGCTTTTATCCACGGGGCGCGCCTGAGCCTACTATGACCAGATATGAAATCGGAAACAATCACAGTGCCCTATAATCCTGCATTTGATAACTGCCAAATCTGACAATAAGCAGAGTATTCATCATACAACTCTTCCATCGCCCTGCTAGCACCCATTTTTTCGGGAACAAGTTATTGCTGTAAAGCAGGATCAAACTCCCATCATTACGTTTGGCATGACAGCAACTCCAACAACTCATCTCGCATAACAGACAGCGGCGCTTACTAAGCTGTTTGCATTTTACTATTGAATGAACTGCTAGCTATTGAATCCAGCACTGAGAACCTAACGAAGGAGCAAGGTTTGGACCGTCTGAGTGATTCCAATCAGGCCAAAGCCGCAATGAAACTCAAGGATATGGAACGTTCGATAACCAAAGAAGCTTGTCTGTTCTTTATAATAATCAAGCTAAGATAAACTCAAATAATGCAAGCGAACCGGCAGAAAATGGTTTCCACCATAACCTAGCATTTGACATCGCAATGGCAGCCCAAATGCTTATTCACCACAAAGCACAACACCCCGCTTAGGCTTTTTCGAATTCCACCACTTACTTTTAGAACGTGGCGATTGGATTCAACGGCGACCCGGTTCCGCCCTGAATTTTCAAAGGGGCGCTGGTAAATAGGAATTCCCACCTATTTTGACGTTGAGCCTCGTTCGCCACCGCTTCTAAATCAAGATTATCAAAAATAGGCGTTCCCATCGCCACCAGAAATATCAGATGAACTGGGTGAGTGTAGGCTTCTACGCCTGATGGAAAAACATCCAGCGCGACGTCGCTGCCGATCATTGCTATGTCCTTGGCTTTAAACCACGCAGCCGCACTGGCATGCAAACCGGCTGACTCTGCAGCTACATTCCAAGGACCAAGAGACTCCCGACGTGCCCATCTTCCAGTTCTTACCAGAACCACGTCCCCAGACTGGATCACTATGCCGGTATCACGCTCCCAAGCATCGAGATCTGCATCCGTGATTGGCGTGCTTAATTCCAGCCACTGCTTACCTTTATAGGCTGCCATATCAATCAATACTCCGCGCCCAAAAATACCGTTCTCGAACGCGGTAATTGCTAGCTTGCCGCAGCCATCCTCAGTAACCTCATCTTCTGAATAACCGTTATACATGGTCCCCTCATGAAATCGGTGACACAGCGCATCCAAGTGGGAGTGGGCATAACCATGATAGCTGACGCCAATAGAATCACCAGACCAAGGCCCTGGACTGCTTCCTACAGAAGTCATCTCATGTTGATATGGATTGCCGTTATCAGGCGCGGCTTCGGTCAGAACTTGATGGGCCATGGAAACAGAAATACCAGATTGAACCAATCGAGAGGCAGCAATTCGGGTTTCAGCGGTTATTAAATTCAAACTACCCAATTCGTCTTGCGCACCCCAGCGCTGCCAATTGGACAAACTGATCATCCAATTATCAACCATCGATTTCTGCAACTGGGCGCTAACGCTGCCTGAAAAAATAGCTGAGGTCACCAGAGCAAAAAAAATAATCATTATTTTCAGTTGTTTACAAGCATCAATCATCATAATTTCCTCAGTACCCTCGTGAATGCCCTTGTCGGGATTTTCGTCAGTATCGGCCAATTTAGCATCCAGGGTCAAACTACCTGACGCCCCACTGATAGCGGTTAGAAGTTAAGGATGCGTAAAGCCAGTTTTTTTCCTGTACCTCAGAAACAACATGTCAGGAAAACGCTCCGATTAAAGCGCTCCTGCCAAAACTTTCCTTGTGCCTGATTTTTTGTCTGCCCTGAGTATTCTCTTCATTGTTGCTGGCTCAACCGTAATTACTGTTGCTACCAGGGGCAACCGATTGGGCAAGCGCCTCTGTCGTTAGAACCAGTGACTTTTCAGAAATAGGACTTATTGTAGCGATTCCTTTTGGAACCAAAAGCGCCTGGCTTGATTTGGATATGAAGGACAGTGAAGCCGACATACCTTATTTCCAATCCAATAGCTTTAGCCTGTATCGCGCCTTTCCGACACCAAGGATTCACTGCTGTTCGAGAGGAGAGACCCGAAAGTGAAACTGGCCAACTGAAACCCTCAAGTCAATATTCCTTTAAGTCGAAACTGGGGCAGTAGCTTTTTTTCTGCAGTTAGAGACAGGTGTAAGTATCGCATTGCCGACTGAAACAAATACAACACCCGAGGTCCCGTTTAGCGTTTTGGATTTCATTGAATAAGAGGAAATTAAATCGGCGGCCCTTATTAACAATGGTATGTACTCTGGTGCCATTTTACTGAAGCCTGCGGTCTCGCTATTTTAGTGAGTATTCAATGTGGTCCAGATGCGTGCAAGCTCGGGACCGCATTGCTGACATGATTTGTGGCAGTGTTCTCAGTCTGGAGCTATGGCAGCGCAAAGTTACCTTTTAGAATCCAATACATTCTGCTACATACGTCAAATCAGGCATTAGCTCTCGCCACATTTACATCTGCCTAGTTCTGCCAATCCCTCTTGGCGCAATCGGCGAGCAGCTTCTGGGCATTTAAGCTGTTAAGAGGGTGTATATGGGGTAGCTTCTTCTATTTATTAGATTCGTTATTCATTGTTATCAGCTGGGAAATAGCAATTTTCCCTATGCTTGCAACTGGCACCTGCAGCGTTCTTACAAGTATCTCAGCTGCACGAAATAAAGATAAGGCTGCTAATTATCTGTTGAGCGCCTGCGCGTCTTCAAACCAAACGTTCACTTTTTCCAGATTCGCTCCACTGAGCCAGCAGCCAGCAATAGCTTCCACAATGGTATCGCTAATATTTATTATGTTAGCCCTGATGCAAAAGGCCGCAGTGCGCTTCGATAATCTGGGGCTACCGGCAAAAACTGCCTCTGCGCGCGAGCGCTTTCTCGTCAGCATGAGCTATGAAATTAGAACGCCGCTAAACGGTATCACTGATTTAAGCGAGCTTTGTAGCCAGGAAAAACTAGAAAACGATGCAAAATACTATTTCGATCAGATAGATCGCTCCTCAAAATGTTATTCGAGATAGTCAATGTCGTACTCGACGACTCCAAGCTTCAAGGCTCGGAGGTAAACTTAATATTTGAGTCCATGTCGGTTAGCAGCACCCTTGAAGGCGTCATCACAATCAATAGACCTTTCGCGAAACTTAATTCAATTGATCTGGACTATTAGGTCAGCGACGACGTTAGCGGGGGCATAATCACGAACCCCTACCGCTGCGCATAGGTGCTAATTAATCTGTGTGGCAGCGCGGCAAAATTTAGCCGCAACGGTTATGTGAAAATAAAGGTCTCGCTGTATAAAAACCACATACGCTTTGAAGTGACAGATAACGGTTTTGGCATCGAAACCGATTTGTTGGCAGGTTTGTTCAATCCGTTTTATCAACTCGATGCTAGTACTGCCAGAAAATTTGGCGGTACCGGCTTAGGATTCGCGATTTCCAAACAGCCATGCCAACTGTTAAAGGGTAAGCTGACTGCTGTCAGTAAAAAAGCAAAGGCAGCACATCACCTTCCGCCAGCTCTTTAGCCAGGGCACGGCTCCAGAGACATCAGCAAAGGCCGACAAAAGCAAACTCACCGGCGAGCGAGTCCTACTCGCTGCAGATAATGCTGTTAATCTTCTGCTCTCTACCCGCACCCTAGAGGAGAATAGCTTGGTGGTCGATTCTGTTGGAAATGGGAAAATCGCATTGAACAAAGCCTCCATCAATGACCGCAACTTCGTCTTAATGAACATGCAAATGCCAGTCCTCAGCGGCACTGAAGCTGCCGAGCAAATACGCAAGACAGGCTTTATGCAATCAATCATTGCCATGGCCGCCAACACCACAGATTCTGATAAACAGGCCTCCTTGCGCCCTGGCATGAAAGACTATCTAGCAAAGCCTATCGAGAAACAGCAGTTATTGAAAACACTAGAGACATAGTC
Source organism: Glaciecola sp. (assembly GCA_047628735.1). Lineage (GTDB taxonomy): Bacteria > Pseudomonadota > Gammaproteobacteria > Pseudomonadales > Pseudohongiellaceae > UBA9145. The sequence goes on along the minus strand of JBLHVT010000012.1, from coordinate 15,733 downwards.
AACTGTTGTCTGATTTGGTAGATGCATTGCTTTAAGCGAAGTCTTAATTACCATCGCTTAGGTCGCACCCAGTAGACCACTGACAGCGCCCCATCTGACTAAAAACCCTTCACTATTCCCTTCACTATTCCCTTCACTATTCCCTTCACCTTTGCTTTCATGGACATTCTAAGGAGAATCTTTATGTTGTTTTTAAAAACACTATCCCGATCTGCGGGATTTATCACAGTCGCTGCATTATCAGCGGTCACAAGCAATGCCGATGAAGCGCAGATGCACGCTATAGCAGAAGCGATATCCGCTGCGCGAATCGAAGCAAACATCACCACGTTAGCAAATTTTGGCACTCGCCACACACTGTCTGAAACACAATCAAACACTCGCGGCATTGGCGCCGCCCGCCGCTGGATGGAAGCAGAATTTAATTCGATCTCTCAGGAATGTGGTGGCTGCCTAGAGGTATTCACGGTAAGTGGCGTTGTCTCAGGCACTGACCGAATTCCTGACCCGGTCGAAGTCGTCAATGTCATCGCTATCTTAAGAGGGTCACAGGACCCTAATCGATTTACGCTAATGAGCGGCGATATTGATTCGCGCATAAGCGACCCGATGAATTTTGTGTCCGACTCCCCTGGCGCTAATGATAATGCCTCTGGCTTAGCAGGCGTAATTGAAGCGGCTCGAGTGCTAAGCCAGCAACGCTTTGCTGGCTCAATCGCTTTCGTCGGTTTATCAGGAGAAGAGCAAGGACTAAATGGCGGTGCCATTTTAGCAGAGTACATTATTAACGAAGGGTGGGATTTAAATGCCGTCATCAACAACGATATGATTGGCAATATCACCGGCGTGAACGGAGTAACTAACAACACCACAGCTAGGGTGTTCTCAGAAGGCACCCGCTATGTAGAGACCGAAACCGAGGCCCGCCAACGTCGTTACCAAGGTGGTGAGGTTGATTCTGCGTCCAGAAACATTGCCCGCTATGTGGATACGATGGCCGATCTCTACATTCCTAATTTGGATGTAATGATGGTCTATCGCCTTGACCGGTTTGGTCGTGGCGGCCATCACCGACCGTTTAATGAAGCCGGCTTTCCAGCGGTGAGAATTATGGAGACCAACGAGAACTACACGCAGCAACATCAAGACCTCAGAGTTGAAGATGACATTACGTACGGCGATACTATAGATCATGTAAATTTCGCCTATGCGGCAAAACTAACCGCCCTCAACGCAGTCACTCTCGCTTCGATGGCCGCGGCTCCGGCGCCTCCGGCTAATGTTTCTATTCGTGGACAAGTGTCACCTGACACAACATTGAGCTGGAAAACAGTCAGTGGTGCGACAGCTTATCGCCTACATTGGAGGCTTACTACATCCCCCACTTGGGATTTTCACAGAAGTGTTGGCGATGTTGAGAGCTTCACCTTAGAGAATATTGTTATCGATAATTATTTTTTTGGAGTTTCTAGCATTGGACCTGATGGCAGCGAGAGCCCTGTTGTCTTTCCTGGAGCGGCAGGGTCGTTTGATTAATCGTCTCAAGTTAAGCCGGATAGGCGGTGGCAAAACTGTGCGACTGCCTATGTAACCATGCCCGCGCGGCGACACAGTGGGTTTAAGGCATAGGCTGCGAAGTTAATGGGAAATAAGCTACGACATTAATCACAAGCGCAGCCACACTTATCGTCAATAGCGTCTAACAGCCACCGGTGCTGGGTAGTGCGTGCCTAACCCTTCGCCATCGGCTGCGTCAGCCTTATCAGACCCTCAGCCCCAGCATCCTCGAGCAACTCGACTTTTTTAGCGGGCGAATGACCGTAGTCCCCATGACAAACTTTAGGGGCTGGGTTACTCTGCAAACCATACTGCATAACATAGTTAGCTCGAGTATCGACTAAAAACTAGATCATCACCGGAGTCTACCCATGAAGAAATCATTGCTGTTTACATCCATCGCCTTAATTACAGCCGCAACAACGTTCACCACTATTAATTCCCAAGAGAATGAAATGAGCTTTTTCATCACCAGTGTCGGTTCTGGAGATGGCGCAAATATAGGTGGTGTGGCCGGAGCCGATGCTCATTGTGCAGCACTGGCGTCTGCGGCGGGTTCGCGCGGCAAAACTTGGCATGCCTACTTAAGCGCACATGCTAGCGACAATTCGCCAAATGTAAATGCTCGAGAACGCATCGGGTTTGGTCCTTGGTACAACGCCAAAGGTATTCAGGTTGCAAGCAATATTAATAATTTGCACTCAGAATTCATGGACCTCGGAAAAGCCAATTCCGTAGATGAAAATGGAGACATGCTCAAAGGCCGCGGAGACACTCCAAACCAGCACGACATCTTGACTGGATCTACTCTTGATGGCCGTACCGTCGATGATGGGAGCAACCATACCTGCAATAACTGGACAAGCAATGACGAAGGCACCGCCCACGTTGGCCATTTTGATCGAACCGGCGGCGGCCAGAATCCAACTTCTTGGAATAGTGCACATGGCTCTAGAGGTTGCAGCCAAGACGATTTGATAGGCACCGGTGGCAACGGCTACTTTTACTGTTTCGCAATTTAGCAGGCTCATTGACACACTTGACTTAGAGGCTTGCCTTGAAGCTTTCTCTTCAAGCCAGGCTGCTAAAAACACGATAAACTGGTGCGGTTGAGATTCACTCAATCGCACCATTTTTTTAAGTCACGTACTCGCGTAAGTAATCAGGGCAAAAAATGAAGCTTTATGGAATGGGACAATCTCGGTCAATGCGTGCCCTTTGGGCATTAGAGGAAGCAGGCATTCCCTATGAATACCAAGAAGTCACTCTGCGCACCGACGCCACAGATACCAACAGTGCAAAACATCCAAGCTACTTAGAGCTGAATACTCAGGGCAAGGTCCCGACGTTGGTGGATAATGACTTAGTCATAACCGAATCTATGGCTGTCCTGAATTACATCGCAAGGTCAGCACCGGAATCCGGGCTTTTGCCCAAAGCGAGTATGGCCGCGTATGCAAAGCATGATGAGCTAGTGTCATTTATTTTGCTCGAACTTGAACAACCCCTTTGGACTAGAGGCAAGCATTTGTTTGCCTTGCCGGAGGCACACCGCGTCCCAGCTATATTTGATACTGCTACTTTCGAATTCGCCAAAGCCATAAAATGCCTGGAACATTTGACTGCAGATGGAGAGTTTGCGTTAGGCAATCAGTTTAGCTTAGTCGATATATTGCTAGCCCAAACGCTGAATTGGGCCATTCGTTTTGACTTCCATGTTCCTGAGAATTTAGTCGCTTACAAAGACCATCACTATCAGCGCCGCGCCATGCAGCGTGCTCTAGCAGTTATTGCGTAAATCAATTGGCGAGACTCATGAAAAAACTAATTCTATTTGCAGCCTCTTATTTTTTTAGCCTTGCCGCAATAGGTCAGCCCGTCCCCACTGTCGGTGATTCCAATAGCTTGCAGGCCTATCTCTTGCAGGCTTTTGCAGCGTCTAAGGCACCACAAAGAGCGTCGCTGTTTCACATAGGTATAGAGGCACAGCCGCGCGGTGATGGCTATTTAGTCACAGCTGTTCTCGAAGATTACCCGGCTTTTTATGCAGGTATTAATCGCGGCGACATCATTGTCAACTCCAACGACACCCCCTTTCATCCAATCGCATCATTTAACAGTGAAGTTAGCGCCCAGTATGATTTAGCTATTGATAGGGCTGGAAACCGGCTTAATCTGACAGTCACCCCTGTATTTGAAAACTTATTCGATAGTTACCGAAATGCAACCGCCAGTAGCATTCAAGAATTCAGCGCTGGCAACAAAGTGATTGGCTACATCAGGCTTTGGGCGCTGTCCCGATCTACCGCCGATGTCATAAGCTATCAAGCATTAATGGAGGACTTAAGCCACTGTGACGGCCTGATTTTAGACCTACGGAGCTCATACGGGTATCTAGACGAAATTTACGTAAATTCACTAATACCAAACCCGTCAGGAAATGACTATTTTGGCAAATCTGTGGTTGTGATAGTCGATAGCAAAACCTCGCTGCAAGGCGCGCAGCTCGCACGAAAATTAAGGCGGTTAGATCGCATAGTGGTGCTGGGCGCTGAAACTAACGATGGCTTGAAGCCAGAGTTGGACGTGCCCTATCCCTTTACGCAGACTAGTCGAGGTGATCCCCAATTTGAAACAGCTTTGAATCGCCTTCTCGGGACAATATAAAACTTAACTACGATTTGCTTGGCTGGCATCTTAGGTTATCGATCAGGATTCAGAACCTGTTTCGAAGTGAAGAGCATGATGATCAAAGCCATGCTCGATTGTGGGTTTGATAATCTTAAAATACGGCGAGAGATCAAAGTCTCTAGGTGTAAAGTGGGTAAAGTGGCGCTTATAGTAAAGTGGTACTTGCCCATCTTCACCGTTATCAAAAACGGTAGAGGACAAATTAGCGGTGTGCTTCGATTCATCGCCAAAACGGTCTGCCCGACCGTGCAGCGGCAAGATTGGATAGTCGATAAATTGGAAGGTCTCAGCGATCAAAGTTGAACATATTGCCTTGGTAGGCTCGCCGCTGCCAAAGTCAATCATGGCTCTACGATAATGCATCGGTACTGCGGGTCTTTGAATCAGATAGCGAGTCAAATCCAATACATTACGAAGATCATACTTGTGCCCCAACTTACCTTTCGCAAAATCGACCAATCTATCTTTGTCATTCTGGTTAAGGTTGACTGGCCTGCATATTCTGAGATTGAAACCCTTGTAGTGATCAATAGCTATTAACCGCACTCCGGCTTGCAAATCCGCTTCCAACAAATTAAGCGCAGATGCAGGCTCTCCCTCTAACCCAACAAACAAAGTCGCATGAGACCAAGAAGACTGGGTAAGATACTTAATAGCGGAGCTAATCCGTGTATTACCCTCCACTAAGAGGATATCCCCAGTTTCCAGAACATCTGCTACTTGTGCAGTGGAGACTGTATCTAAGCGCCGATATCCGCGCAGAGGTTTTGAGAGAAAAGCGGCTAATTTACCGCCAATAGCTCTATTTATAGTGTTCACCATTAGCGACTACTTAACCTATCCATATCTCAGGTATACTGATTCACCTTTTTCTGCTCGATGGCAGTATAAACTGCTTTATCGAGCGTAATCGAGTCAGTGTAATCGAATTGCTATTTATTCCATAGGAGTAACAAAAATGACCAAGGCCTATAACAAATTTTACATTAACGGTGAGTGGGTCCAACCAGCCGACCGAAAAACGCTCGATGTTATCAATCCGGCGACCGAAGAAGCCTTTGCAACTATAAGCCTCGGAACCGCCAACGATGTCCATGACGCGGCTCTAGCCGCCCGTGCAGCATTTCCTGCTTGGTCCAAATCCACCGTCAAAGAACGAGTGACTGTCATTAACAATATTATTGCCGGTATGAAAGCTCGTGCCGACGAACTAGCCACCGCAATTTCAAACGAAATGGGCGCCCCCATGAGTCTGGCTAAGACAGCTCAGCTGGGTGCAGGCATGGGCCATTTTATGGCTGTAGTGCCAATAATTGAGAATTTCGTTTTCGAAGAAGTTCGCGGAACCACAAAGGTAATAAAGGAACCGGCCGGTGTTTGTGGCTTTATTACTCCCTGGAATTGGCCACTAAATCAAATTGCTTGCAAAGTTGCTCCAGCAATAGCAGCTGGTTGCACAATAGTCCTCAAGCCGAGTGAAGTCGCGCCTATCAGTGCGTATATCCTTGCCGAGATTATTGCCGAGGCGGGCTTGCCGCCAGGCGTGTTCAATATGATTAACGGTGACGGCATCATAGTAGGCGCTGCCATTTCTAGTCATCCAGAAATAGATGTGGTGTCATTTACAGGGTCAACTCGTGCCGGTCGCGAAGTGGCGAAAGCGGCTGCTGATGGCATTAAACGTGTAACACAGGAACTAGGCGGCAAATCTGCCAACATTATTCTTGATGACGTTGACGATTTTGCTAAAGCGGTCAAAAACGGCGTTACTAGCTGCTTCGGCAACAGTGGCCAGTCATGTAACGCGCCAACTAGAATGTTAGTGCCAAAGGCACGCATGGCAGAGGCAATGGAGGTCGCCAAAGCGGCTGCTGCTAAAGCCACTGTAGGCGACCCTTTAGCTGAAACAACACGACTAGGCCCGGTAGTAAGCAAAGTTCAATTCGATAAAATCCAAGCACTTATTCAGGTAGGAGTCGAAGAAGGCGCAGATCTGGTTGCCGGTGGAATGGGACGCCCTGAAGGACTAAGCAAAGGCTACTACATCCGACCGACTGTATTTGGCAATGTGACTAATGCCATGAGTATTGGTACAGAGGAAATCTTCGGCCCGGTACTTTCCATTATTGGCTATGACTCAGAAGAAGATGCCATCGCAATCGCTAATGACACTGAATACGGCTTGTCCGGCTATGTATCTGGACAGCAGGCTCATGCCGAGCAGGTAGCCAAACAGATCCGCACTGGCATGGTTCACATCAACGGCGCGCCAGCTGATATTAATGCGCCATTTGGTGGTTATAAAAAGTCTGGCAACGGCCGCGAATGGGGCCTAGAAGGCTTTGAAGAATTTCTTGAAACCAAAGCAATCATGGGCGCTGCCTAAATCCCTTATCTGTGAGTCGCCCCTGGGTGACTCACAGATAAGTTAGCAGCTAACACGCAAACATCCTATCGGGAGAACAACTATGACCGTCGACGTAATTAAAGGTGCCATCGATATTGGCATTGTGACCAACAACATCGATGCCATGATGGTCTTTTATCGAGACACTTTAGGGCTCGAGTTTGAAGGCACAATGCCTATGCCTGGTGGCGGCCAGATGAACCGCTTCAAAGTGGGCGAAAGCGTCATTAAGGTTATCGAAACCGATCCAAAACCTGCTGCCCAAGCGCCCCCGGGAGGCATTCGCGGCGCCACCGGATATCGCTACTGGACCATTACCGTAGGCAATCTCCAAGCCTGCGTCGACAAAGCTAAGGCTGCAGGCAGCACGATTATTGTATCAGCCAAGGAAGTTCGTCCCGGCATTACGATCGCTATTATTGCCGACCCGGATGGAAATTGGGTTGAGTTATTAGAAACTGCGTAGCTTTTTAACCCAGAACATCTCAATAAACCCCACGGAGATACTCAAATGAAATCACTCATAAAACAAGGCTCCATTTTTACCCTGCTGTTAATACTCGCAGCCTGTGCAAATTTACAACGATTAAATATTGCGGCTATTCAAAGTGCTGATCTAAACAACCTAAACGTGCCAGAAAGCAATGCTCTGGCTAGCGGCCAACCGACCCAAGAGCAAATTAAAGTGCTTGCTGAGGCCGGAGTAAAGCACGTTATAAGCCTGCGCAGACCAGAAGAAATAGACTGGGATGAACAAGCGGTAGTCGAAGCTAATGGAATGCAATTTTACTCTATTCCAGTGGCCGGGCTGGCTGGCATCACAAAAGCCAATGCCACTAAACTTGAAGACCTGCTTAACTCACTCGGTAACGAGGCAGTGCTAGTCCATTGTGGCAGTAGCAACCGGGTAGGTGCATTAAAAACCCTGGCATCGCTGGACGGTGACGACAGCGCCAGCATAGAAGCCGCTTTTACGGAAGGCCGACGCTGGGGACTAACTCGACTGGAAGAACCTCTGCGCGAAAAACTTCAATCTCAATAATTAACAATCACTAAAACCAGTAGACTGGCTGCAATCGCAGCCAGTGTGAGGATGAATCTTTGTATAGTACTGAAGACTTAATCCCAGCCCCGCGCTGCTCATCCACAACAACTCTCCTACTCGTCGGCGTTGTTTGGTTTGTGTCATCATGCAGCCCTAGCAACCCAGCTACCGCTGACTCAATGGGTCAGCCAAATAAAAAAATTATCAATACAATTACCATGAATCACGCTGAAATCCGCCGAGATATTCTGGCTGAATTACACAAACGTGAAATTCAATACTGGATTAACGAAGACAGATCAATTGGCTTTCCTCCCGCAGACGTGGAGACCATCGATAGCATATACTACGAAGTTGTCGGCGCGTATGCCGCAAGAAATTAAGCTAAAAGCCAGCCTATCAACAGACAAAAAATACCTCCTATCTGCTACTGGACTGCTATTAGCCTGTCTGGTTTAACTTGCTAATATTTCATTCCACAGCCACCAATGCATGCTCGAAAACTCAAGCGGCCACGCTTAACGCTAGAACTGACAAGAATCTGCTGAAAGTGCGCTGGTGCACTGAGTACTTAAAAATGAAAATCCTAGAGCAGAGCTTAAGTTATCAGCACTCCCAAAAATTAAGCCGACTGATGAGCCAGCTCTGTTAATTTCTGGCGTAGCTGTGTTGTCGTAACTATTGGGGCATCGAAATGAAAGCGATGTATACGCTGGCCAATACGAATGTGGAATCCTTCACCATCGACTCCTGACATTTCGGGAAAGTCATCGTCTTTTAGAGGTATGCTCGCTAGGCTACAGTAGTGCCTAATAGCGCTAACATGATCCTCGTTCATATGCTCGACAGCGCCCTTTTCCTCACCCGCAGTAAAAGGGTTTGTACGCAAATAAGAATCTGTATCTATCCAGTAGATCTGGCCAAAGCCACCAATAAATCTTAGTCGGTGTAACTCTATGTAGAACAAATCAAAATCATGCGCTTTATGGTAGTCAATAGCGTCAGGATAATATTTATAATACCGGTCTACAGTATCTTGGTCATTGTCTAGCACTTGCTGTGCATATCCTAGATAAGTTACACGCCCGTTGGCCTGTATGTCATCAGCTCCACTTTCTGCGACAATAAGAGAGACTTTATCATCGGCTTGTATATTTTTAGTATGCTGAGCGATACGGCTTATTAAAATTACTGGTCGACCCATACGATCTAAACAATAAGGTACAACCGAGCCAAAGGGAAAACCGGGCACGTCAACAGAATGAGTAGACAACACACCTTGGTATTCATTGAGCATTAGGTTTCGTGCTTCTTTTGCCGCAACGGTTTTTTTATTCATCATGCTACTCCTGCGTGATAGTTATCAATCTGGTTTGTGGAATGAGAGATTGGCTTAGGCAGAGAAACCATTAGAGGACAGCCAAGCGTCGGATGTTCGCTAAGTAACACTTCAATGCCGAATACGTCGCTTATAAGTTCTTGATCGAAGACATCAGTTGGTTTGCCTTGCCGAACAATTTTTCCACTTTGGAATATGGCTATTCTGTCGGCGTACATTGCCGCTAAGTTGATGTCATGGAGGATAATTAGGACGCCTACATTGCGCTGAGCAAACTGTTTAGCAATCCGCAAAGTTTCGTGCTGATGAGCCAAGTCCATACTGGCAACAGGCTCATCTAACAATAGGTAGCGTGCAGCCTCATTTACTCCATTGCCGTCGGACCAAATTTGAGTGAGTACTCGGGCCAGCTGAACGCGTTGCTGCTCACCGCCAGATAACGTGTTGTAGTTTCGGACTACGAGGTCACTAACTCCCGTGCATTGCATCGCCGTTTTCACAATCTGCTGATCGTGAAGAGTCTCACTACCAGAAACATAAGGACTTCGACCCATCATTACAATTTCGTAAACAGAAAAAGGAAATACCACATTACTGCTTTGAGGCATCATCGCCCGCCTTTGTGCCATGCTCCTGCGATCTATGCTTTGTGCGGAATTTCCATCCAATGTTATGAAGCCAGTAGAAGACGAAAGATCACCGCAAAGCAGTTTCATAAAAGTGGACTTTCCAGCACCATTGGGCCCGAGAATCACGGTAACTTCACCTGGCTTTATATCAAGCGAGGCATCTTGAAGAAGATGTTTGTTGTTAATTTGAAAACCTAGACCGATTGCGCTCAGCAAATTATTCACCTCGTAGTGCGCGTTTATTGATTAGCAGCCACAAAAAGAATGGCCCACCTATGCAGCTTGTTACTACGCCAATAGGCAGTTCAGCTGGTACCACGGCTGTCCGCGATATTATATCGGCGACAAGGATTAACGTGCTCCCTAATAGAATAGAACTTGGCAGCAAGCGCCTATGATCTGACCCTAGTAGCAGCCTAGCGAGATGAGGAACTACAAGCCCAACAAATGCGATGATCCCTGACACCGCAACGGCAGCGCCGATCGCCATACTGGTGAAAACAATTGTTAACTTTTTAAGCTGCTCAACATTAAAACCAAGGTGACCCGCTTCATTTTCCCCCAACACATAGGCATTCATCGCTCTAGCAAGAAAAGGTAAGCCTATACAGGGGATTAATAAAAATGGCAGAACCGGAAAAAAAATAGCCCAAGTATTGCGGGCTAAGCTTCCCATGGTCCAAAAAGTTAAATCTCTAAGTTGTTGATCATCACTATTGAATATGAACATGCCAATTAATGCGGTGCATATTGAGTTGATGGCAATACCAGCCAACAACATTGTGGCAACTTGCGTCTGCCCATCGACTACTCCTATTCGATAAACCAGCATCGCAACGATTAGCCCGCCGCCAAACGCTGCAAGCGGCAGTAAAAATGGCTGTAGCCCATCAGGCACCACCCCAAGCAAAGCGCCTCCAGCAACGATAAAACTTACCGCCCCTAGAGCTGCGCCACTAGATACTCCTACCAGCGCGGGATCGGCCAATGGATTGCGAAATAGTCCCTGCAGTGCGGCTCCCGATAGTGCCAAAGTAGCTCCGACCAATAAGCCTAAAAGTATGCGTGGCAGCCTGAGACTCATGACGACTAGTTCGTCCCGCATTTCATATTCCCAAGGCAAGTTGATGCCGATCTTGGAAAACAAAATAGATACCACCTGGCCTGGCGTAACCGAGACGGCCCCCGAACAAATGGCTAGAACGATGGTGGCAAATAGAAGTATGCCCAGTCCCGCCATAATCAGCTCGGGTCTTGATCTAAGATTTAATAGACCTTGGGGTTTACCAACTGCTAATTCATTCATTTTGGATCTCTCTGCCTCATCACTCACCGGAGCCCAAATTAGGATGGAGCGCTTTAGCTAGATCAAGAACCGCCTTCACCGAGCGAGGCCCAAATCCCATTAGGTAGAGACCATCGAAGACGAGTAAATTCTGGTTCTGAGCGGCAGGGGTTGCAATGAGCTCAGGCAGTTTAAACACGGCTTCTATCGAGCCAAATAAATCAAATGCCCGCTGTGGAATTAGGACAAAGTCAGGTGCACCAACTACAATAGATTCTGGTGACACTGGTTTATAGCCATTCATTTGAGACATTACGTTCTGCCCACCTGCCAGCTTTATTACCGTGTTTGCTGAAGTCGCTTCTCCAGCGGCCAGTGGCGCACCAGAACCCACCGACAATAAGAACAACACTCGAGGATAGTCCTCAACCTGGCTTATTAAATTCATTGCATCGATGAAGTCGGCGCGGATTGTTTCAATAAGGAATTGTCCTTGCTGATCACGATCTACGAGCTTTGAAACCTCTAGTATTTTCCCATAAATGCCCTCAACACTAGGAAGGTCTTCGATGACCACGACCTTGGTTCCTGCCTCACGTAGCTGATCAAGAACCTGAAGAGGGCCAGCATCGCTAGAGACCATAACTAAATCTGGATTGAGAGCTAAAATTGGCTCTGCTGATAAAGTTCGCATGTATCCCACATTCGGCAGCTTAGCCAGTGCCGACTCCGGATAACCACTAGTGGTATCAACAGCGATCAGTAAGTCTTCGGCGCCCAACTCATAAACAATTTCAGTCAGTGAGCCTCCGATGGAAACTATCCTGCTATAACTATTTTTCTCCTGAGCAACTGCGAGGCTGGCTAGGAGGCAGATAGTTGCCGTAAACAGAGCTCGGCGCATTGTCTTCCTACAGCTCATAGCGTAGCGACACTGATGCATTAATGCCGGGGCGGGTAAATCTGTTCAGTCCAACGTCATCAAACTCTCTCCCAACAACGTCGCCCCATTCCCAATATTTCCTATCAGTTAGATTGAAAATACCGACATTTAAATTCGCCTTGTCTGAGAAATTATATTCCCCTAATAAATCTATCGTGGCGTAGCCTGGTGTTTCAAAAAACTCTACGGCCGCAGCAGTGCTATCAATTCGATCCTGTCGATCTACAGCAGTAAGAATTAATTGTGCATTCCAAACGGTCGTAGGCTGATAAGCTAAACCTACAACCATCCGCATTGGATCTACTGTGTTAACTGGCTGACCTGTCTGTTTGTCCTCACCTCTTGAGTAAGCAGCGCTCGCAATAGCTGAAAGGCCGTCGACCGCCGAGAAACGCCAGTCACCTTTAAATTCTATTCCTCGAATGTCTACTTCCTCACGATTAATAGCCTGAAACTCTAACAAGCCTGTTACAGGGTTGAAGCCCTGAGACGCTAAGCTCTCGATGAAATTGTCATACTCGTTGTGAAAAGCGGTCATGGTTAAACTCCCGTTTTCAGTAAACATTCGCAGTCCAACTTCGAAGCTGTTGCTGGTTTCAGCCTCAAGATTGGCGTTAGGTAGTGTTGTGTATCCGCCTAAAAGGTTGGTAAACCCAACATTAACATCGTCGAATGGCGGCGCTCTGAAACCTTGGGCAATTTGCGCGAACATTGAGTAGGTATCATTAAAGTCATACACCGCCCCTAATTTGGCCGTCACACGATCATCTGCAAAAGGCTCCGCAGGTGCGGTACCTGCGTTGCCGGCTAAGAAAACGGGATCTAAATTTGGGTCTAATTCAAATCGATCCCAACGCAGACCAGGCGTAAGAGTAAGTCTTCCATTAAGCAGGGCAATTTCATCTTGAATATAGAACGAAGTCTCTGTGGTTTCTGAGTTAGGGAAGTCTCTGGTAGGCAATGGATTGAACTCATCGATTGGGGCATTTGTAATGGCATCGGTCGTGCCACCATTTCGAATGTTGAAACTTTCCGTTACCTCATAGTCGAAACCAAAAACTACATAATTGTCGGCGCCAGCAACCGCGAACGACTTATCAAACTGCAGTTCTAGGCCCGTAACTGTCTGATTGAATACTGAGTCGCGAGTCCTGTTTCGTGGCGAGCCTCGGCTAAGCTGCTCTTGCCGAGTCCGTTGATCTGCTTCAGATTCCTGGCGGTAGACCTGAGCAAAAGAGCGGTCGAACACTGAATTCGAAGAATCAAATTCGTGGGATAAACTGAATCTAGTTCTATCGCGCGTGTCGTCTCCCAAGCTGACCGCCGTTACTACACCGCGTGATGAAGTATTAGAAGCAGAGAGGGCATTGGATGCAGACTCACTTTCAAAGGTTTCTGCAATTAGACGGAATCTATGATTTTCATTCGGCGTGAAAACAATTTTTGCGAGGAGATTCATGCTGTCAAACTTAAAAAGGTCGGCACCCTCGCGAGTGACACCTGTGTCGTTGCTGTCACCATCAAAGAAAGTTTCTGTCTGGTCACCTTCCCGATAGGTAGCAAGTAACATACCTTGCACTAGGTCGTTTCCAGCAGCGAAGGTTGCTGACGTAACATAGCTGTTGTCTTCTGATGTATAGCCCCCTTTCACAGATCCGTATACCGGGCTTTCTGAGTCACTTAAGTAGTCAGCAGGGTCTTTAGTTAAAAAGGAAACCACACCACCTATGGCGTCACTGCCGTAAAGTGAAGATGCCGGACCGCGAATGATTTCCACAGCCTCCACTGCATCTACGTCCACAAAATCTCTACGCGAGGAAAGGAATGGTCCAAAGCTAAATTCATCGGATGCAGGCGCACCATCGATTTGAGTGAGAACCCTGTCGCCGCCAATACCTCTAATCGTGAAACCGCTAAGACCAAAGCGGCCACCTCCGCTGACCGAGATACCAGGCTCGTAACGAATCAAATCGCGAATATCGCGAATCATATTTTCTTCGATTGTTTCGGCACTAATTACCGATACGGTGCCAGCAACATCGCTAATCGAGCGTTCCGCCCGGGTAGCAGTTACGGTGATTGTTTCTAAATTGTTGTCGGCGGCTGATGCGGCATTGACTGCGCAAAGGGACACCATGGCGGAAATCAGGGCGAATTTTCGCCCGGCAGCAAGATTCATTCTATGCTCCTAACTAGGAATAATGTCTGGCTTGCTGCCTAGTACCGAAGAGTAACGGTTTGGGTGGCTGGCGTGACTGAAATAGTGTTCTGGGTTACTTGGTTAAAATAAGTTTATTATTTGCGGTAATCCGCAATGTGTACCGGTCGGCATTGTGAATGATGACCAATTTTTTGGTCTGTCCTGTCAATTCGGCACTTGAGATTTCCCCGAAGGCCAAGGAATTCATAGTTTTGCTGTGTTTAGTGTCGTCTTGTTTCATTTTATGTCTGGCAGTCAGTTTTCACAATAGTAATGCGAATCATTCTCATTCGCAAGCATTGTTTATTACGAGCTGTGTAGATTACCGATGAGGGATTGGAATAACGAAAGTAATTTCACATCAATGCTTGGCCAAGCGTCCCGAATTACATCTGACCAATCTCTTCCACGGACCGGCCCAGAAAATACTGACAATCTTCAGTCGCATCGAAAATTTATATGCACTCAAGAGCCCAGTTAACGGCCTGATAATACCCGCCCTCTGTATGAGTCTGAGCTTTGCGCAGCAACTATTTAAAGTAGATGCCTACCGCTCAAATGCTTAACAAAGCACTATTTTTTATTCTATTAGGTCTCTCTTTTTCCACTAAAATCTTTCTGAAAAAAATGTCCTGTTGCACGCAATTTGCGGCTCAATAATTTCTCTTAAGTTTTCCGCTACATAAAAAATAGTACAGCAAAAAACGAAAATAGCGTTAACGCCATAGCTGGCCACCGAGCTACTCCCATTCCCAGCCAAACCTTTTTACAAAAGTATTTAAACCCGAACGTCGATCTTTCACTCTTACCTAGCCTTAGTGCATACACCATAACACCCGTAACCGAGAGAGCGCTGAGCAAAGCACCGAAAAGAAAGTAGATCCACTTACTTATATAGCCCGCAAAAACTCCGAAATGCAGTGAGTTATTCATGGCATTCAAGCGCATGGGAAAACTTAAGTTTTGTGGATTTTGAGCACGCAGCAAATCCCCTGTATTTGCATCCACCCATACAGCATTCGCATAACCATCTATCAAAAAAGCTCTGTCAGTTTGACCGTCAAGTCGAAATGTCCCGTTATCAGTACCTAGGCCCGAAACAGAAACGCTCTCGACATCAAAACTGGGATATCTCTCAAGGATTTGGGAAACGCCTAAATCTAAAGCTGCACCCGATGAGGAAGGTTCAGCAACGCTCCCGCCATCACTATTGGCTTCAAAGATCTCCACTTGGGGTCTTTCGAATGTAGTAAATTCTCCTTGTAAATACCACAACCCGGTGTAGCACATCACCACCACAAACCATAGCGACCAAAGACCCATCCACCGATGTAAATCTCCAACATAAGATCTAAGTCGCTTCCCTTTTGGCCAGCGAAAAAAACCTTTCCACCACTTTTTATAAATCCAAAAGGATGTGATGAGAGTTACCAACAGATAGACAGATGTTAAACAGACGATCAATATGCCGACTCGCACGCCAGCGACCCGGTCAAAAATCATTATCCGCCGATGAGCATCTCTTAAAAAACGCTGAACCCCAGCCCAGGATCCTTCACCCGTTACAATGCCTGTTTTAGGATGCACATAAATATGCTTCCTGTCACCATTATCGATTACGACCACATCAAAAGTAG
>JBLHVT010000011.1:0-41608 GCA_047628735.1 Glaciecola sp. | reverse complement strand
TATAACCGTGCTATTCAGGCACATTCAAATGCCGCAGTATTGATGGTTGTATAGACTAAAACGGATGTTCAACTTTGACATCGAGATCTGGGCGAAGTACAAAGGGCGTGTTAATGTCATTGGGAGCTTGGAAGACCTGAACATGATAAAAGAGATTATTAGAAGTCTTAAAAAGAAATAGATTTCTAGAAAAGTATTCAAATCTTCACTGTGGAAGGCCCCGCCATAAATGATTTATTGAACACGATTAACTATTTCTCCAGGGATTTGAAAAATTAGATTTCTTTGAAATCTTCAACAATTAAAAAGTAGCTAACAAATAATTTAACGAATCATTAGAGTGATAAAATCCTTAAATAATTTAAGATTATCGAAAAAATTCTTAGCAAAAATAATTGTACATTCATACAATAATAAGGCGTGGACATAAAAAGAGATAGCGCTTATCGTCGTTATAATTTTTTAAAGGCAGTACACGAATTAATGATAAATAAACTAAAGAAATAGAATCTGGAGAGTCCAAAATGATAATTAAAAAACCAATGATTTCTTCAATCATTATGTGTGCCATCATGCTGACCTGTGCGCCAACGGTATGGAGCCAATCCGCCACGGGTGTAAATGCTGGCGATTGGTCGGACTACCATGGTGGTAAATTTTCTCAGCGCTATTCACCGCTAGACCAGATTAATGCAGATAATGTCGCCGACCTAGAGATAGCTTGGCGTTTTAACACTGCGAATTTTGGTCCTTCTACTGATTTTAATAATCCGTCGACACCACTTGAAATCGATGGCGTTTTGTATGCGAATATAGCCAACACCCGCAACGTCGTGGCACTTGATGCCACCACCGGACAGGTACTGTGGTTGTGGCGAGCGCAGGAAGGCGATCGTTTTGATGAGGCTCCCCGTAAGGGCGCCGGTCGCGGCGTCTCGTTCTGGCGCGACGGTGACTCGGCGCGGGTGATAGACATCACCCCTGGTTACCAGCTAGTTTCACTGGACGCCAAGACTGGCATTCCGGATCCGAACTTTGGTAACAAAGGCATCGTGGATTTATTTGTTGGCCTGCGCAACGCCGATGACCCCAGATTTCTCTATCCTGATATAGGTATTTCTGCGCCGCCTTTTGTCATGAATGATGTGATCGTTGTAGGTGCGGCACACAAGACAGGCGGTCGGCCGCGGTCCAAGTCTAATGTGAAAGGGGACATACGTGGTTTTGACGTGCATACCGGCGAACTGCTTTGGACTTTCCACACAATCCCCGAACGAGGTGAGGTCGGCTTTGAAACCTGGCTCGATGAAGGTGTTGAATTTACCGGTAATTCAGGTGTCTGGGCGCCTATGTCTGGTGACCCGGAGCTAGGCATTGTTTACCTGCCTGTGGAAGACCCCACCGGTGACTACTTCGGCGCTGACCGACCCGGCGGCAATCTGTTTTCTAGTGGCTTGGTCGCGGTGGATGTCAAAACCGGGGAGCGTCAATGGCATTTTCAATTTATCCACCATGACATTTGGGACTGGGATGTGCCTGCTGCGCCAGTGCTTGCTGATTTGCCCAATGGCCGAAAAGTCGTCATGTCGGTGACTAAACAATCCTTTGTCTATGCGTTCGACAGACTGACTGGTGAGCCGATTTGGCCTATTGTGGAGAGACCGGTGCCGGCTGGAGACGTGCCACGGGAGTGGTATTCTCCCACACAACCCTTTCCAACGCGCCCAGCTCCTTTCGATCGACAGGGTTTCACCGAAGACGATCTAATCGACTTCACTCCGGAAATTCACGCAATGGCGTTGGATGCCATACAAGGCTTCCGCCTCAGCCCTAGTTTATATTCGCCACCATCCCTAGCCGAAGCCACTGACGGTACTCGTGGAACGCTTTCTTTGCCTTCTTCCACCGGCGGCGCGAACTGGGAGGGTTCGGCTATTGATCCTGAGACGGGAATTCTTTACGTCCCTTCAAGGACCCAATTGCAGGTATTGTCATTGGCCAAAAATCCGGATTCAGACATTGATCTCAGCCAGAGTTTTGGCGTGCGGGTTCCCCGTGTCCGCGGCCTTGATGTGGTAAAGCCTCCATACGGGCGCATTACAGCGATCGACATGAACACCGGCGATCATCTCTGGGTGATCGCTAATGCAGACACTCCTGAGCACATTGCCAATCACCCGCTATTGGAAAGCGTTAATCTTCCACGCACAGGCATACCCACACGGTCAGGTACATTGGTGACGAAAACTCTGCTGTTTGTCACCGAAGGTACCGGTGGAGCTGGAGCCAGTCCCATTCTTCGAGCCGTCAACAAACAAACCGGTGACATTATTGCAAAAATCGAGCTGCCCGATCTTCAGTCAGGCTTGCCCTTCACCTATGAGCATGATGGAAAGCAATACCTAGTCATGTTTGTTGGTGGTACCGACGCACCGGCTGAGTTAATAGCCTACGTTGTGCGTTGATAGGTAATATTTCAGGCAGGGGGCTGCAGGCCTCTTGCTAATAATCCGATGGTATTGACGAGC
Source organism: Glaciecola sp. (assembly GCA_047628735.1). Taxonomy (GTDB): domain Bacteria; phylum Pseudomonadota; class Gammaproteobacteria; order Pseudomonadales; family Pseudohongiellaceae; genus UBA9145. Next base: position 39,080 of record JBLHVT010000011.1, on the reverse strand, counting down.
CGCTTCAGAATCGATAAGCCTATGGTCACCTTTTCCCAACGTCCATCCCATAGGATTTCCTCGACATGGAGATTATAATGAGGGGAGCCGCGCTCGCGGATAAGTCTAAGTTACGAATAGACGCTCCCCAGATTTATCCCAGAGGAACTTTGTTGCTCTGTTGTTGTGGGCTTTGATACCGTCGCTGTTGGTCCAGAATCCTAATCTGAGCTGCTAGCTGAAAAGAGAGCATGTGGCGCTTCGGTCAGCAAAATTTTCTGTAGACGATCTCTACTTACCTGACATTTAAAACTTTTAATTTTTAACTCTCTTCTGAAACGGTCGAACTTTTGAGTTTGCGGGGCCTTCGGTTATTCCTCCAGATTCTGATGCTAGCCTTACAGCCAAACTGTTGTAATGCTTGAACCGAGGCGCTCTGCGCTGCCATTCTCTGGTTATATTGGTTTTTCTTAGGGTAGGTGTAGCAGCAGGTTTTGTGATTAGACTGGCTAGCATCATGAAGAACCCATGGCCAATGGCGACCCTTACACTTCGCCGCATTCCTCTAGAGTCCTTCAAGGGCCGGCCAAGATGGAGGCGCATCCACAGTTAGCTTTTCCACAGGACTGCTTTAGTCTTGATGGGTTGCTCCTTGTCGAGGTCATTGAATTTTCTTCTAACGATATTCGGGAAGAGGGTCGTAGTCAGCTGTCAGCATGCTTTGTTCCGGCTTGGAAAGCCGGTACTGAAATAGCGGCTTGGGTCTCAATGAAATCTAATAATCAGGCGGGGGACTGCCTGAAAATGCTATACCCAATTCCTGCCGCTGAGATGGGCAGGAATCCAATGGCTGGAAATTACAGTCTTATAGCGCTGCGCGAATTGCTTCAATGCGTTTGCGATTGGCGCCAAGGTCGCTGTGACCTAGTCGAGAGGCGGAGCGCACATGAGTGACACCTGCCGCTTCGTTGTACATAAACTCAACATCATCGACGTAGCCCATGAGGCTGCTAGTAAATTCAGCATAAAGATAATTATCATTGGCGCTGACAATATTAGCTTCGTTAAGGCCTTGTAGAATGCTGCCAATTTGGTCCAAGTTTCCAGCTAAAGGCTGTATTCCGTGTTCTTCATCGCTTTCAAAGCTGGAAACACAGTTTGGTGAATCTGGGCAGGCAGTAAGCTTACCTTCCTGAACACCGATGTTCTGTGGTGGCTCTCCTGCGCAGGCAGCTAAGAAAGGAAGAATTGATATTAGTATTTTTTTCATGATTTAACTCGTTGTCTTTTACGTTAAATGAATTAGGTTTATCGGTAACCTTGTTTGCTCAGTGATCAAAACCAATTGGCTTTAACCAATGACAGTCATGCCAAGCGATTCTGCTATGAGGGCTGGTTTGTCTTCGCCTTCAATGTCTATCGTTACGGTGTGCTTCAATAAAAAATGCTTTGGTTTCTTTTCTTCGACGCCGGTAAGTGTAAAACGGCCGCGGATTTTGCTGCCAACTTTTACTGGATTAATAAATCGAACTTTATCCAAACCATAGTTAATTCCCATCACTGCGTTCTCTAGTTTCAGACCACCGTTTTCAGCGCTGAGCATAGGAATCATTGACAGGGTAAGAAAGCCATGGGCGATGGTCGTGCCAAAAGGTGTTTGGGCGGCACGTTCTGGGTCGATATGAATATATTGATGATCACCAGTGGCATCGGCAAATTTATTGATGCGATCTTGATCGATCTCAACCCAATCAGTGACCCCAACTTCTTTGCCTATATAATCATTCAGTTGAGCAGTATTTACGACATTTCCCATGATTGGAGACTCCAAATTACGATGAATTAGCTTCGCAGTTTAGCAATATTCACCTTTTGGTGCTATTGCTTGGGCCTTTATGTGAGGGGTAAATGTAGGCGTTAGTGTTAGTGAAATGTAGCCGTTTTGCATATAATACTGCTATGAACTCTACCCAGCAAATTGATGTTGATATCGCCATTGTAGGTGCTGGCCTAGTGGGAGCAAGCCTGGCCCATCTTTTGGCCCGCTTGCCTCTCAAAGTGGCATTAATCGACCAGCGCGAGTTTAGCCCTTTAAAAACCTCATTTGATTCCACGGAGTTGGAATTTGACCCCCGTGTTAGTGCTCTCACAGAGGCCTCAAAACTTCTTTTTCAGAAGCTCGGCATCTGGGAGGTAATCGTAGATAAACGCGTGAGCCCTTATCAGGAGATGGAGGTCTGGGATGCCGATGGCACTGGATCAATTAATTTCTCGGCTAGTGAAATAGGCGGCAGCGAGCTAGGCCATATTGTTGAAAACTCTATCGTTCTCTGCGCGCTTCTGGACTCACTGGCGTCAATAGAGAACCTTGAGCTGGTCGGCGGTGCGGCAATTGCGCAGTTGACCCTAGGCAATAACGACGGCGATAAAGCCCGCATAACCACAGAATCAGGTACGCTCATATCGGCCTCACTGGTGGTAGCGGCGGATGGGGGCAATTCACCTATTCGTAAACTCGCTAATATTGACACCAAAGAATGGGATTATGATCACACAGCAGTTGTAACCACTGTAAAAACCGAATTACCTCACGGAGCAAAGGCTCTGCAGAGATTTATGAGCACTGGCCCGCTGGCATTTTTACCCTTATCGCCTAGTCGGGACTCTAGTGATCAGCAATATTGCTCTATTGTTTGGTCTTGCCTTCCAGAGCTTGCTGAATCTCTAATGCAGCTTTCTGATACAGATTTCAATGAGTCTTTGGAACAGGCAATTGAGTCCAAGCTCGGGAAAATAGAATCCAGTGCAAAGAGATTTGCGGTGCCACTTCGACAGCGCCATGGAAAAAAATACAGCCAGAATAACGTGGTGTTGGTCGGGGACGCAGCGCACACTATCCATCCGTTAGCCGGGCAGGGTGTTAACTTGGGTTTGCTGGATGTTGCTGCGCTAGCAGAAGAATTAAGCAAAGGGCTTGCTAGTGGCCGTGCAGTATTCGACCCTGTAGTACTTGGCCGCTATGAGCGAAAACGCCGTGGCCACAATATTGCAACCATGTGGGCGATGGAAGGCTTTAAGCGTCTTTTTGCCGAACAAGCATTGCCGGTGAGGTGGCTTCGTAACGTCGGTCTTAGAGGTGTTAATAATTTGCCGCTGCTCAAAAACCAAATCGCGCGCAAAGCGATGGGTTTAGACAGTTAAGTCGCTCTTAAGCAGGGCAAGCACTTAGCTACAGCTGAAAGTTATAGCGCATCTGTAACTGCACAACATCGTTGTTTCGAAAAGCATAAAACACCGAGTCGCCACTGGCACTGTAGTCGACCCAAAGAAAGCTCAGGTCCAAATTATCCGACCAGTTGTAGTCAATCGATAGTCTGCTCACGCGCCCCCAATTGTTAGCCAGCTTGTTCCAAACGCCTACCACTCGGAGTCTCTGGTTTAGGGCGGTCCAATTAAAGCGCGCACCAACACTAATTTGATCAATCGGCGCTTGCATAAAACTGTCATGATCTCGCGTATGGATGCTATCTATTTCTAGGCTCAACAAAAGATTACTAAATCCGTTGTACTCGATCCCGGCTACGGCAAGCGTTTGATCCTTTTGATCCCACCCATTAACCTGACTGAAGAAAGACTGTGTATTTGGGCGAACGGCAACATCATACAGAGCACCCACTTCCCCATAGAAGAGCCAGGCGCCTTCTACCCAGGTTGCCGCCGCGCCAATCATGCGCATTCGATTTTGATTAAAGTTCACGCTAGGTTCTGATGATTGCAGCGCGGCAATATTATCTACACTCAAATTATTGTCGTTAAATTCGCCTGCCACAATCTGAAGGTCGCCAGAACTAAGCTGAGTAGATAGCCGAACAAATCCTTCTGTCATATTTTTGGTGTCTTGGCGGTTCAAGGCAAAGCCGTTGTTTCGCAGCGGAGCAAATTGATCGAACTCATCACCTTCCGGTGCGATTTGATTTCTGTCAGCATCATAAGTAACAACAGTGTCAATTAGCCACTCATTAAACCGGTAACTCATAAGTGCGGCGGGAGCCTGCAATCTCAAATCTTCAAGATCTTGCTGGGCTATGGCAAACTGATCTTCCACGTTTATTTGATCAGTTACCCGAATGTATTCTGACAGACCCCACGCTAGGATTTGATTCCCAACTTTAAAGTAAAAGCCGTTGTCGGCTTGGTAGTCGATGTAAAAGTCTCGTACTTCGAGACGGTTGCGAAGCTGATCCCTTTCTTCTTTTGAATGAGGCACATCACTTTTTATTTGATAGATTGGGTCATGGTAATATTTTCCGCTAACTCTGAAGTTGGATTTTTCGCTGAGCTTTCCATCTGCCTGAATAAAAAGGCTAGTTTGAAGTCCATTAAGTTCGCTGTCGGTGCGGCTAAATAGCTGGCTAGGTTGTTCAATACCGTAAGATACGTTTTGCGTGATCCATCCAATAACCGAATAATCTGAAGCTTGCGTTTCGGCGATATCAACATCAATGGACGTAAAGAAGTCGTCCTGAGCAACACAGGCAATAGGCGTTAGAAGTAATGCGCAGAGGCAGTACTGAAATTGGCGAATGGAAGAGGTAGTGCAGGATTTGTTGAACACTTAAGGCCTGAGTTAATCTAATCCACGTTGCATGTACTCTGTAGTGAACGACAAGTCGTCCACAGCAACGTTGTAATCTATGCTATTTATTTGCAGCACGCTGGCATGTTCCTGGCGGCCATTGCGCGTGGTCACCACCTGCAAGCGTTTGGTTGTCCAGATATCGTCAATCAACTCGATCTCGGTTGAGTTAAAGTATTTTATTTTATTCCCCTTAAGTTCCCAGACCTGCCCGCGAGCCTGAACAAAATTATCCTTTCGTATCCAGCTTTGCATCTTGGAATAACCTGTTGCGTCTTCGGCCTTGTCTTTGAACTCAGGTTTTGGGATCGCTTCAACAACCCAAACCTCTACGTCGTCAACCGTCTCTGATTCATTGATAAAAGTGTAGTCGTACCAATCTAGTTCATAGCCGTTGATGTCGGCATAGGTAAAGTCACTGCCCAAGAAAGAGTCAGACGTGTCACTTGATGCGATACGCTTCACACGCTGTAGAGCGGGTAGGTACAGCCAAGAGTCGTCATCTCTATCTTGGTCATCCCAGTCGAAGTTCAAATAAGCGGTGCCCCTAATGTCGGCAGGGGTTTCAAATAACGAGAGGGCCTTACTGTCTTCACCAAAATCTTTTGAATAAATACGCAGGTTTCTTACTCGCTGACGATCGCGGCGATCTATCAGTACCATAGTGTAATCGCCAACGGAAGATTCTCCGTTGTCGCGATTTTCTGCCTGCATCATCACCTCATAGGCAGTTAGATCTTGAGCTGTGACGGCTCCAGTAAAAACTGCCCCCAAAAAAATTGCACTAAAAAGAGCATTCGAAAAGCCCAAAAACCTAGCAGGGCGACAGCTCGAAAGGTCGGTGAATACCATTTTGTAACTCCAGATTAAAACAAGTGCTTTTCTAGGTTTGAGCCACGGCCGGTTTTGCGGTTTTGCTCAGGCCGCTATTCTGACGGCTATCCGAGTCGCCATCTACCAAATACAAAATGGCAGGCAAAACCAGCAGGTCTCCAAGCAAGGCAAGAGACATAATAATTGCGCCAAACAAGCCAACGTAGATCACCGTCGTGAATGAGGCGAAGCACAGAATACTGAAGCCAGACACTAACACAATTGAGCTAAATACTACGGCTCTTCCAGACTCATTCATAGCGCGTTGAATAGCATCGTGAGTGTTGGCGCCTTGCTCTTTAGCTAACAAGTACCGGCTCATCACGTGAATTGCATCATCAACGGCAATACCCATTGTCATGGCAAAGACGATGACAGCGCTTTGGTCCATAAAAATGCCTAAGTACCCCGCCACGCTTCCCGCCAAAATTATCGGCAATATGCTGGGAATAATCGAGAGCAATCCATATTTAAGAGACCGGAACAAGGCGATAAAAAATACTGTAATGACAGTTAGCGCGATCAAAAAACTCTGCACCATTCCCTCGGAGACATAAATATCTTGCACCGTATACAGGGCTAAAGTGCCTGTTACAACAGGATTGAGCTCTTCAAAATTGGACATCAAATATCCTTCGATGGTGTCCAATTCGGCTTTCATTGCCGATGCTTTCATATTAACTACAGGGACGACTAAGCGCGTCATCTGATTGTTAAAATCCTTGATGTCTGAAAGATCTTCGTTAGCTCCTGAGCTTTCATAGAGCAAAAGATACTGTGCGGTCATGGCTGCAGAATCGGGAATTCGATAATACTGTGAATCATCGCTGTGCAAAGATTGGTTGATTTCTTTCAGGTAATCTACCAGAGAATTAATGGGGCCAAGAGATTCGCGTCCAGAGAGCCAGGTTTGCACAGCCTCCATCTTAGCTAAAAATTCTGGGTGCTTTACACCATCATACTCGCCAGAGTCCAAGATTATATCTAGAGTCATCATGCCTCTAAATGCCTCGTCAAAATATTCTATGTCTTGTCGAGTCTGGCTTGATTCTTTAAAGAGCGTGACATAGTTAGTATCGACTTTGATGCTGGGTAAATACAGTATAGAAAAGAGCAGGGCCATTAGGCTTACAGTTAAAATCGGATTACGGCGCTTCAGAGTAAAGTCAGCAATACCCTGCGTGATTTTCGAAATAAACCCAGCATCTAAGACGTTCCTAGTTCTGTTGGATACATTGCCGAGGTAGCTCAACATTGCAGGCAGCACTGTTAGTGAAAAAAGAAAAAGCACTAACGCTCCAATCGCGCCTAATAGAGCGAATTCTCGAATAGGCATTATCTTTGTTATCGACAATGCAGAAAAGCCAGCGGAGGTTGTAATGGCAGTAAAAAAGGCTGGCACCCAAATATGCTCGATTGTTGCCAAGGCTGACTCTATGCTGTTTTTACCGGCACTCCTGAAGTTAAAAAACTCAATAAGAACGTGCACAGTGATGCCAATGCCAATGATGATTAGCGTGGGTGCTAAGGCGGCGCTGTCGATAGTTGTGTGCGGAATCTTAAAATAATACTGCAGCTCTAAGACAATGAGTAAGCTACTGGCAATGGCAAGCCAAGGAAACAGGGTGGCCGCCAAGGAGCGAAAGCTGATAAATAGAATGGCTGTCATCAGCGCAATCATTATTGGTATTAAGACGCGGGTGTCTTCGGCCGTTACTGTTTCGAAACGCTCATTCGCTAACGGGTAGCCGGATAAATGTAAATTATATTGATCTGATTCAAAATTTTCTGACTCTACAAAGGCATAGAGATCTTGTACTAGCCTAACTTTGTGTTCTGATGTTTCTTCTCTGAATTCTACTCTTGCCGCTAATCTAACATGGCGAAAATCTTCGGTTATCAGTGTTCCCATGGCGAGTTTTTCAGAGCGCAGGACGGTTTTTATATCTTCTATTGCTTCCTCATTTCCAATGACGTCCTCGATATCTTCAATTAAGTAATCGGTACGTAGGTCATCACCATCAGCATGGATATATTGAAAGTTAGTTATCGAGCGCAGCTGGGTCACATAGGGATGAAAATCCAAAAAGTCTGACATGCGCTGAATAGCATCCAGAGTATCGGCCTGAAACACATCGCCAGCAGTGGCTTGAAAACCAACCAGCAAGTACTCGCTGTCACCAAAATATTCTTCAAGCTTGTCGAATTCGATCAGGGTTGGATCACCAGCCACAAAATAGCGCTCAGTGCTGTTATCGAAGGGAATTGGGCCGCCGGTTAGCAGCATCGCGGGGATGAGCAATACCGTAGCTACGATGATAGGCAGACGCCATGTAATTACAGCGCGTGCCCACGCTTTAACAAACGTGGTCAATAACTCTCTCCGACAGTGCGCTTTGCGCAACTAATTATTTTTCTAAAATATTACTACAGCTAACGTTTGTCTACGCTAAAGTCCGAGGAAAGTAGGTGTTCACAAACTTCGGGGGTAGTGTAATACGAGTAGCTTCGCCCGTAAAGCCCATCTGGCTCACATGAAGTTTTGGGGATCTAAAAATAGGAAAACTTCAATTAATAGAATTTCTTATGAAGATTTCTTAATGTCAGTCGATAGTATGTTTGGGCGGCCATATGGCTCAGTTAATTCAGTAATGCGTTCGTTAGGAGCGGTAATTTTCATGTCCAATGAACTTAAATTCCCCTTCGATCTGGATCTTAGTAGTCTTGATACGGGAAGCATCACCAACATCCTCAATGATATTGAGCATCATCTTCCTCTAATGGAGTCCGACGGTGACCTTAATCAGCTTCTCGAAGTGAAACAGTTCTTTGAAGGTGAATTGATGGAATTCAGGCGCCTGCACTAAACGTGCAGCATTAAGTCTTCGACTTGGCGGTGCGGCGATTTTAGCCAGCTGTCGAAGTCCTTTTTGTAAATGTCGAATACTTCGGTGAACGGGCTCGCATACCTTTGCGTAGGCTTTCGAGAACCTCCTCTTAAGAGCCAAATACCTCGTCGGTAAGAACCCAATACCACTGCGTAAAGGGCCGAATACCCCGCTGCAAGTTGTCGAGTACCAAGCACTAAAGAGCCGAATACAGTGTACTCCCCCCCGTCCCTTGGTTTACTCTGATGAGCCTTGCTCATAGCAGGGCCATAATAAAAAAGAAAAAAGCTACCCGATAACGGTAGTTCCTGATGTGTCAGCGATAATAGACAGATCAACTCTAAAAATTCAGAAAAGGGTAAACAATATGAAAACAGTTCTATCACTGCTTACGGCTTGTCTATTGAGCAGCGCAGCAAATGCGGCTCTGGACACTGCTGCACTAGAGCGCGCCATGGCTAATCCAGACCGGCCAGCGGCAGATAAAGAGCGAGACGTTAATCGTAAAGCACCTGAATTACTCGCATTCATGGGCCTCCAGAGCGGTATGACAGCATTGGATCTGATCGCCATCGGTGGTTGGTACACCGAAGTGCTTTCCTATGCGGTTGGCGACAGCGGCAAGGTTTATATGCAGAACAGCGAATCTCCTTTCGTTGAGCGTAATATGCCCATCATTAACGACAGGCTAGCGCGACTGTCCAATGTTGAACATTGGATGAGCCCGGTGTCAGATATCCCGGCGGGTTCGGTTGATTTTGTAATGACGGCGCTCAATTTCCATGACGTATACAATCCAGATCCTGCAGCTGCTCAAGGTTTCTTGGGTCAGATTGCCAATGTCATGAAAACAGGCGGCATTCTCGCGGTTGTAGACCACGAGGGTTCGGCTGGCGCAGATAATGAAACTTTGCATAGAATTGCGTTTGACGATGCGGTTATGGCGCTTGTTGCCAGCGGTGATTTCGCCTTGCTAAGCACAAGTGACATGCTTAACAATCCAGCTGACGACCATACCAAAGGGCCATTTGACGAAAGTCTTGCTCGAAACACAGATCGTTTCGCATTAAAGCTGATAAAAATGTAAACCATCTTCTGGTTTGATAGATAAAAAAGGGGGTCGATAAGCTCGACTCCCTTTTTTATGGCCCATGACTTATAAAAAGAGCTAGCAAAAAAGAACCAGGCTCAGAGCCAAAGCTCAGAACTATTGCGCTAAACTAACTGTGTTAAAATCCATGAATACGTAATCCGCGTACCCTTAATTACAATATTTAAGTTACCTCACCCCTAAGACTCCTGAGTAGACATTGGAAAATCAAGAACCTGTAAACCCGATTCGTAAATTCCTATCGGTTTTCAAATACAGTGGCGTCGCCATTCGTATTGTTTGGAACACCAGCGCCGGACTGACATTGGCCATGGCTGCGACCACTTTAGTGTCAGGCATACTACCTGCTGCTATAGCGTCTGTGGGAGGCCTTTTTGTCGATGCAGTTTCGACTGCTTTCCAATCAACTGGTGACGTCGCTGACACCGCTCGTGACGATGTGCTCAAATACGTGCTTATCGAAGCTCTGCTTATAGTATTGATGACCGGTGCTCAGAAAATAAATGGCGTGTGCCAGTCAATTTTACGGGCGCTGTTGGGCAACGAAATCAATGTCATGATTCTTGAGAAGGCGCTCGGCCTAGAGCTTGCTCATTTTGAAGACGCCGAGTACTACGACAAACTGGTGCGCGCGCGCAGGGAAGCATCTAGTCGGCCATTGAGCCTGGTAATCAAAACCTTCGATCTGCTGCGAGATACTATTGCGCTAATTACTATCGGTGTCTTTCTTTTTCAGTTTTCGCCTTACGCAGTTTTGTTACTTGGCCTCGCCGGTATTCCTGCATTTCTAGTTGAAGCCAAATTCTCAGGTGAAGCCTTTCGACTTCAGCGTCGGCGCTCTGCCGAAAGAAGAATGCAAATCTACTTAGAAATGGTTCTTACTCGCGAGGATGGAGTCAAAGAAGTAAAGCTGCTTAAGCTGGGCCAACTGTTTCTAGATCGATACGTCGATATATTTCGCAAAATGTACAAAGAGGACCGCAGCATTGTTATCCGCCGCGGTATTTGGGGCTACATTCTAGGTCTTCTTGCCAGCGCTGCATTTTATGTCGCCTATGGCTGGGTGGGTTTTGCAGCGATTGCAGGCGTCATTACTATTGGTCAGATGACGATGTATATCGCGCAATTCAGATTGGGCCAAAGTGCGGTTACCAATAGCCTGACTTCAATAAATGGCATGTATGAAGACAATCTTTATCTTTCAAACCTAACCGAATACTTAGATCATGAAGTGCCAGAGCAAAATGGGGAGGGAACTGAAGGGCCAAGTCCGGAAGATGGAATTCGAATTGAAAATGTAACTTTTTCTTACCCGGGCAGCGACGTCCCTGCGCTGAAGAATGTTTCAATGCATATTAAGCCCGGCCAAAGTCTGGCGATTGTCGGTGAAAATGGCAGTGGCAAAACAACGCTGATTAAATTGCTTACCAGACTGTATACCCCGACCGAGGGCAGCATTTCCCTTGAAGGTTTAGAGTTAGGAGACTGGGATATAGAAACTTTGCGCCAAAAGATAGGTGTGATCTTTCAAGACTTTGCGCGTTATCAACTGGTAGTCGGTGAAAATATTGGTATAGGCGATGTCGACAATATCCAAGACAGCGATCAGGTAGAGGATGCGGCCAAACAGGGTATGGCTGACGTATTTGTAAAAGACTTGCCCAAGGGTTATGACACTCAGCTTGGGACTTGGTTTAAAGACGGCAAGGAGCTGTCCGGTGGACAATGGCAGAAAATAGCGTTGTCTCGTGCCTTTATGCGCAACCAAGCAGATGTGCTTATTCTTGACGAGCCAACAGCTGCCATTGATGCTAAAGCAGAAGCGGAAATATTTGCTCATTTCAAAGACATTGCGGCAAGTAAAATTTCGATCATAATTTCTCATCGATTTTCTACTGTCAGAATGGCCGATCACATAGTTGTTTTAGAAAAGTCAGAAATCGTGGAGGAGGGTAACCACGAAGAATTGTTGCAGGCCAATGGCCAGTATGCCACGCTGTTCAACCTGCAGGCGCAAGGATACAAGTAGAATGGAGAGCCCTCTTTTCTACTTACTAGTCGGCATGGCTGCTTGCGCCATTGGCACGATACCTTTTGGGCCAATTAATCTTAACGTCGTTAAAACTTCAATCGACTACGACGCCCGTCGCGGCACGCAGGTGGCGCTTGCCGCCTCTTTTGTTGAAGTAGGTATGGCGTTGATTGCCATTTGTTTCGGCTTCGTTATCAGCGCCTTTCTAGAAACTAATGCCATTGTAAAACTGATTATAGCCAGCGCATTTATTGTATTAGCACTAGTGGTTTATACTCGAAAATCTGACCCTAAACTGCAAGGTCAAAAAAATGAGCAACAATCCTTTTTTAAGAAAGGGCTTTTCATTGCTTCGGTCAATCCCCAGGCCGTGCCTTTTTGGGTTTTTGCATTGACCGCTATCGACCAAACTTTCAATTTTGACTATTCTGGCATTTATCAAGTCGCCTTCTTGTGTGGGATATTTTTAGGCAAGTTTATGACTTTATATGGCTTTGTTATTGCCAGTGGCTATCTTAAAACTCACCTGCAGAAAAGTAGCCAGATGATAAACCGTCTTCTTGCTGCGATCCTTTTATTTATGGGGGTGACCCAAGGCTGAACAGCAGTCTTAGCACTAGTTTAAAGGTTTTTCATTCGATAAAATTAGCGAGAATAAGCTATGCACAATAACAACGAATCTGAAGATCAGGGTAACCGGTTAATTAATCCCGCACGCCGCAGCGGGGTAAGTATGGCTGCTTTGAAAAAAGTCTTAAGGGCGCGAACTCGGCTTCTGGTTTGTTTCGCTACATTCCCTGTTTATGCTGTAGGCGTCTGGGTTTTATTAAATAGCGGCAGGAGTATTGAAGGGTTCATGTTTGTCTACATGGGGCTTTGGTCTGCGTTTGCTTTTGATATGACTATGCGAAAATGTCCCGCATGCAACGAGCAATTTTTTGTGCGCTCCATTCTTATGAGTCTGCGTAGTAAAAAATGCGTTCACTGCGGTTTGGATAAAGAAGCGATTAGTTGTGCGCCAAGTAAGTAGTCTTAGTGAGCGTATTTATCCTGACATAAACAGTCCAATCAGGGAGATTACTTAGGCGATCTGAACAGGCGAAAAAGCTCTACTATTCTGGGTGGTTGACCTGTTCTTAGTACGCCATGCTTGAATATCTTACCCGACATCCAAAGCACCAATGCAATGCTGGCAATCAGCACGATGGTTGTTCCTATAACGTCGATAAGAGGCGGATTCGCTGCAGCCCGGTTCATCATCACATAGGGCGTGAAAAGCGGAAACCAGGACATGATTCTTACCAACGTATTGTTTGGGTCTAAGACGATAAAAAACATCGTGGCAAGTGGAATAATCTGAATCATGATCATTGGCGTCATCATCGCCTGTGCTTCTTTGAGAGTATTACAAAGGCTACCAATGGCGAGAAAGACGCCAGAGTAAAGCGCGTAGCCTGCAAAGTAATAAAATACAAACCAAGGAATCAAATCCGAACTTAAAATAACTTCCAAAATTTGCGAAATCAGCTCAGTCTCCGAGCTGTCGTACAAAGTGATGAACAGGTAGAAAGACAGAAGCCATACCGCAATGGTGGTTAACCCCGCTAATCCTATCCCAACAAGCTTGCCCATCATTAGTTCACCGGCAGTCACCGATGCCAAAAGCACTTCGATAATACGATTAGATTTTTCTTCGATGGTGTTAGATAGCAGGTACTGCACGTTTTGCATTAATGAAATGAACATTAAATAGACAAAGCCAATGGGGGCAAACTGACGGAACGTATCCGCCATACTCACGGCCTCTTCACCTGCTGCGGCAGAAGGGTCCAGCTGATTGAGTGGCATTCGAGTTCGCTGAATGTTTCGCACCAGTTCTGTATTAAGCTCCAGCTTCTCGTATTCCTGTTCACGAATTTCAGCGTTGATGCTGCTGGCAATGGCATCGGGTAGCCTTGAATCTGTAAGATTACTAGCCCAGTATTGAATGCCTGAATTTGGGTTGGCCGCTTGCGGCGGTGTGTTAGGCCTACTAATAGATTGGTCAACATTTTCAGGAATTAGAATCAATGCAAACAACGGCCCCGAGTCTTCACCGGAGCCTATTAGTTTGCGACCGGTCAAATAGGGACGCAAAGCTTCTACGATATCAGCAGGCGCCGCTGACGCGTCTATATCGCTGGGCAAGTCTGCGAGAATAAATTGATTTTCTGATTGCTCGAATGGAGGCGAATCTTTCTTGAGGTAGGGGGCTGCCATAACTAACGCAAAATCCAGCCCGCCGTTGCTAAGCCATTCATCTAATGCGGCGACTTGATTAGCATCAACATCATCCACAAATTGATCTGCAGCGCTGGATGCATTTGCCGCGGTAAGTTCAAAATCGGTTTCCACTCGGTTGTCCAATAGGTACTGAACAAATGTTTGCAGGATGCGCCTTTGATGATTGCGCTCAATGGCCACATCCACCGCCTGCTCATATTTTCCTGACTGATCTATGAGTAAGTAATAGCGCGTGGGAGTGGCATCGGAAAGGACTGACTGCAAAAAATAAATACCAATAAATATTACTGGGAATATTAGGATCGTAATCCAAAACCCTTTGGTACGAACATTTTCGAGATATTCTCTAGACGCTATCAGCCATATCATTCTCATCGAAACTGATGCTCCCGTGCTTCGTCGCCGACCAAGTGAACAAAAACATCATGTAGGCTCGGTTCCGTAAATTCAAACCTACTCAGCCCAATATTCTTTTCGGCACAAAAGCGCAGGATCTCTTGAGGGTCAAACGAGTCAGAAATATCCAACTGCCACTCGTTGAGAAAACCACTATCGGTGCCGGCTATGCCGTCGATTCCTGACAGCTGATTAAGCAGATTGATGTCGTTGTTTGTTGCCACAATCACTCGCCTAGATAGCGTTGCCTTAGCTTGTTTAATAGTGCCATCGAAAACCTTTTCGCCCTTAGTAATAAGCAAAATGTGATCACACAGACGTTCGGCGTGCTGCATAACGTGGGTAGAAAATATAACGGTCTGGCCATTGCTGGCCATGTCATTAATCAGCTCCTCAAGAACCGACTGATTAATGGGGTCCAATCCGGAAAACGGCTCATCCAAAATGACCAGCTCGGGTTCGTGAGCCACTGCAGACAGAACCTGCACCTTTTGCCCCATTCCCTTTGAGAGGGCTTCGACTTTCGATTCTGCGAAATCTTTCAGGCCGTATTTCTCCAGTAAGCGATGCGCTTGATCCCGTGCCGGCTTCTTTTTCATACCCTTTAGCATGGCGAAGTATTGAATAACCGCCCAGACCTTCATTTTCTTATAGAGGCCTTTCTCTTCGGGCAGATAACCAATGCGGTTACGAACGTCCAATGCTGATGGACTGCCGAGAATCGATATCGAGCCGCTGCTTGGCTTGACGATATCAAGGATCATGCGAATAGTAGTGGTCTTGCCGGCCCCGTTAGGGCCCAAAAATCCATAGATAGAGCCCTTAGGTATATTCAAGCTAATACCGTTAACGGCGGTAAAATCACCGTAGGTTTTCACTACGTTCTCAAGGCTAAGAACTGAATCTGGCATAAGTGGCGGCATTGGCTCAATTGATTACACATGGAGTATGTCAGAAAGCTGACTCGCTTAGGAAGTCTTTGTGCAAGACCCCAGACAAGAGTATCAATATGTGGAGAGGGAGAAAAACAAGCAGTAAAAAAAACTAGAGCAGTTAGGAGTATGAGGTGACAGCTGTTCTGACGCTAGGGGCTTTTTGTAAATCGAACCGAGCAAAGGTGGCTAGTGTGGCCAGACGAGGCGAACAGAGCGCTAGGGCAAAGGTAGATTCACCCTAGCGTGTGGGCTTAATGAGAGTCTAAGTAAGCGTCTATTTCTTCGGCCACTAAGCGACCTTCATCGATGGCTCTAACCACCAACGATTGTCCCCTGCGGCAATCTCCAGCGGCAAATACCTTCGCTGTGGAAGTCTGGAATTTTTTATATTCCGCTTTATAGTTCGAGCGGCCATCCAATTCTAATTCCAAGGCATCGCTGACGTAATGTTCTGGGCCAAGAAAACCCATTGAAAGAAGAATAAGGTCGGCTTCCCAGAATTTAACAGTGCCGGGCACTTCCTTGAAGTATTTGTCGACCTCGACAGTGTTAATGCCTAATAGCTTACCGTTTTCATCTCTAACAAATTCTTTGCCTGATATTGAATAGACTCGCGGGTCCTGGCCAAATTTCTTGGCTGCTTCCTCGTGACCATAGTCAACTCGGTGGATCTTCGGCCACAATGGCCAAGGGTTATCATCTGCGCGAGCTACAGGAGGTTTTGACATGATTTCAAAATTAACCAAAGACTTGCAGTCGTGCCGCAGTGAAGTCCCTATGCAGTCCGTTCCGGTATCACCACCGCCAATCACGATGACCTTTTTGCCCTTGGCAGAGAGATATTCGCCATTGTTCAATTGAGAATCGAGAAGGCTTTTAGTATTACGCCAGAGAAAATTCATAGCGAAGTGTATGCCGTCGCCCGCGCGGTTGGGTATGTTCAAATCACGCGGAGTTGTGGCGCCGGTTGCAAGTAAAAGAGCGTCGGATTGTTCCAGCAATTTACTTACCAAAATACCTTTTTCGCCGGTACCGCCAATGTCAGCGTTGACTACAAATTTGACACCTTCCTCTTTAAGCAAATTAACTCGTCTGTCGACCACATCTTTTTCAAGCTTCATATTGGGTATGCCGTACATCAACAAACCACCGATTCGATCATCTCTTTCATACACAGTGACTTCATGACCGGACAGATTGAGCTGAGCGGCTGCTGCAAGTCCGGCAGGGCCAGATCCTACTACGGCTATTTTTTTGCCGGTTCGCTGCGTTGGCGGATTAGCAACAACCCAGCCTTCTTCAAAGCCTTTGTCGACAATCGCACATTCGATACTTTTAATCGCAACGGGAGACTCATTAATACCCAACACACATGCTCCCTCGCAGGGAGCAGGGCAAACTCTTCCAGTAAACTCAGGAAAGTTATTGGTCTTATGTAATCTTTCTAAGGCTTCCTTCCAACGATTGTTATAAATCAGATCATTCCACTCGGGAATTAGGTTATAAACCGGGCAACCCTGTTCAGATTGGCAAAATGGTACTCCACAGTCCATACATCTGGCGCCTTGCGTGGCCAAGTGTTCTTCATTGCGGTCCGTATAAATCTCTTTAAAGTCTACGAGCCGTTGGGTTGCATCACGATAGGGTGCAGTCTCACGCTCAAACTCCTTAAATCCAGTAGGCTTTCCCATTTCTATCCTTAACTCTTTTTGTCATTAAACGAGCATTCAATTCTCAAGCTGCGGTAGCTGCTGCTGCCTGTTCTTCAAGTACGCGCTTATAATCTGTTGGCATCACTTTTACAAACTGACGCAGTGAGTGCTCCCAATTTTCTAAAATCGATTTCGCTACTGGTGACTCGGTGTAGTCGGCATGGTTGCGAATCAATACTTTAAGCTCAAGAATATCATTGGCTGCCGTAACGCTATCGAGTTCATAGGTTTCCATATTGCACTGTGCTGCCAATGCATTTTTTGGATCCCATACGTAGGCTATACCGCCACTCATTCCTGCGCCAAAGTTGCGACCAGTTTTGCCAAGAATAACCACACGACCACCTGTCATGTATTCACAGCCATGATCACCGATACCTTCAACTACTGCTGATGCTCCACTATTTCGAACCGCAAACCTCTCTGCAACGATGCCTCTAAAATAGGCTTCGCCGCTAGTGGCTCCATAAAGATTTACATTACCTGCAATGACATTCTCTTCGGCTTTAAATGTGCTTTGCTTGGGTGGGTAAATAATAATCTTGCCACCGGAAAGACCTTTGCCTACAAAGTCATTGGCATCGCCCTCTACTGTAAGAGTGATACCTTTGGCTAACCAGGCTCCAAGGCTTTGGCCTGCTGAGCCATTGAGTTTGATATTGATCGTATCATCGGGAAGCATCTCTGCCTTCCAGCGCTTGGCTACTTCATTAGAAAGCATCGTGCCGACAACGCGATTGATGTTGATAATTTCGTGCTCAATATAAACCTTTTCGCCAGCTTCTAAAGCCGGTTTGGCTAGCCGGATAAGCTCGTTATCCAGTGCTTTTTCTAGGCCATGGTCTTGATCTTTAGTTTTGTAAAACTCAGTTCCTTCGAAAATTACTTTCGCAGGCTCTAACATAGGGGTTAGATCCAAGCCGTCTGCTTTCCAATGGTTTATGGCATCGTCAGTTTTAAGGAGATCAACTCGACCAACCATTTCATTGACAGTACGGACACCGAGTTCGGCCATGATGCCACGCAAGTCCTGTGCAACCATCCAAAGGTAATTTACGACATGTTCTGGCTTGCCTTTAAACTTCTTACGCAGCTCAGGGTCTTGTGTCGCTATACCAACTGGGCAAGTATTCAAATGACACTTACGCATCATGATGCAGCCAAGTGTGATAAGTGGCGCTGTTGCGAAACCAAATTCTTCAGCACCAAGCAACGCAGCTACAGCGATGTCGCGTCCGGTCTTTAACTGACCATCAGTTTGTAATACCACGCGCGACCTTAGATTATTCATTACCAAGGTTTGGTGGGTCTCTGCAACTCCCAACTCCCATGGTAAGCCGGCGTGTTTAATAGAGGTAAGCGGTGATGCCCCGGTGCCACCATCATGGCCGGCAATTACTAAATGATCTGCCTTGGCTTTTGTAACCCCGGCAGCAACTGTTCCGACACCTATTTCCGACACAAGCTTAACGCTAATACGGGCTTCGCGGTTTGCATTCTTAAGGTCGTGAATTAGCTGGGCAATATCCTCAATGGAATAAATATCATGGTGCGGAGGTGGGCTTATTAGACCGACTCCAGGGGTAGAGTGGCGAATGCGAGCGATGTAGTCATCAACCTTGCCACCTGGCAGTTCGCCGCCTTCTCCAGGCTTCGCGCCCTGAGAAATTTTAATCTGTAGCTCATCGGCATTGGTGAGATACCAAGTGGTCACACCGAAGCGGCCAGACGCTACCTGCTTAATTGCTGAGCGCTTTGAATCTCCGTTTGCCATTGGCTCAAATCGAGCCGGGTCTTCACCACCTTCGCCAGTATTGGATTTTCCGCCCATTCTGTTCATAGCAACAGCCAATGTTTCGTGGCTTTCTTGCGAGATAGAACCAAAGCTCATCGCTCCGGTGGCAAATCGTTTGACGATTTCACTTGCCGGTTCAACTTCATCAATGCTGATAGCTTGATTCACAGTTTGATCAAACTTAAGCAAGCCGCGGAACGTGCAGCGACGAGTACTGTCCTCGTTTGAGTGTTTTGCAAATGCGGCATAAGCATCAGGGCTATTATTTCTCGCTGCTATCTGCAAATTAGCAATAGTGTTGGGGTTCCACATATGGGTGTCGCCACCGGAGCGCCAGTAGTAGTCGCCTGGGTTGGTTAGCTCAGGGGTTTTGTCACTGTCTTTTTCAGGGAAACCTATGTTGTGCCTGCGCTTTGATTCTTCGATTAAAACGTCGAAGTTAATACCTTGGACACGGCTTGCTGTGCCGACAAAACAGGCTTTAATAATATCGTCAGCAAGTCCGAGGGCTTCGAATATCTGCGCGCCTCTGTACGACATCAACGTTGAGATGCCCATCTTGGCCATCACTTTAAGCATGCCCTTCTTGATACCTTTCTTGTAAGCGGCAACAAGCTCGTCTTCGGTTTTATAGGCGTCACCGAGCAAGCCTTCTTGATTGGCTTTCCATAGCGCCTCAAACGCCAGGTAAGGGTTTATAGCGTCTGCGCCGTAACTTGTAAGTAAGCAGTGGTGATGAACTTCTCTGGCTTCGCCGGTTTCCAAAATAATGCCGATTTGGGTACGTTGATGACTACCAATCAGGTGATGATGAACAGCGCCGCAAGCAATTAATGCGCTTAATGGAATGCGTTTGGCAGACGTTGCCCGATCAGACAGAATGACAAAGGAAAAGCCGCTAGCAATGGCTTCATCAGTCTCAGTAGAGATTCTTTTTATTGCTTGGCGATATCCATCTGCTTCCTTGGCGTCAAAAGTAGTATCGATCAGTTTAGATTTCATGCCCCTGAAATCCATATTCTTTATATCGGTAAGTTGCTGATTAGAAAGAATTGGATGCTTTAGGCTTAAGCGCCTTGCTTGCTCGGGTAGCGTTGTAAGCAGGTTACCTTCTGGTCCGATAAAACATTCCAGCGACATCACCACTTCTTCGCGTATGGAATCAATAGGAGGGTTGGTGACCTGCGCAAACAGCTGCTTGAAATAGTCATAGATCATGCGCGGCTTATCAGAGAGACAGGCAAGAGCAGAATCGTTGCCCATTGAACCAAGAGGGTCACGTGCCTCAGTCACTAAAGGGATCAACATAAAATTCATGGTTTCGCTTGTATAGCCAAAAGCTTGCATGCGCTGCAAGGTGTGTTCGCTGTCAAGACTGTGATCGGCACTGCCACTGGCGATGTCGGCCAAAGTTATTTTTTGATTTGTCAGCCACTCGCCGTAAGGACGCTTGCCTGCAATGCCAAGTTTAAGTTCCTCGTCTGGAATTAAACGACCGGCTTCAAAGTCCAGCAGGAACATTTTTCCTGGCTCAAGCCGACCTTTCAACTTCACATTTGCGGGATCCACATAAATTACACCAACCTCAGACGCCATAATAACGTTGTCATCGTGGGTCAAATAATAACGGCTAGGGCGTAATCCATTTCTGTCCAAGACGGCGCCGATGTAGTGGCCATCGGAAAAAACGATAGAAGCTGGACCATCCCAAGGCTCCATCAATGCTGAATGGTATTCGTAAAAATCTTTTTTAGATTGATCCATATTGGGATCTGACTGCCACGCTTCTGGAATCATCATCATTACAGATTCGGGTAATGAGCGGCCAGACAGCAACATGAATTCGAGTACCGAATCAAAGCTGCCGGAATCTGAACAATCGGGTTCGATTACTGGGAAAATAGATGAGAGTTTGTCACCAAATACGTCGGTGTTGGCCTTGCCTTCGCGAGCAACCATGGCATTAACGTTGCCGCGCAGGGTGTTAATTTCGCCATTATGGCTCATAAATCGATTGGGTTGGGCGCGGTCCCATGACGGGAATGTGTTGGTACTAAAGCGTGAATGCACCATTGCTAAATGGGTTTCAAAACTGGTGTTGGTCAGGTCTTTATAAAAAGGAAACAACTGGCCTGGCGTCAACATGCCTTTATAGACAATGACCTTCGTTGAAAGGCTGCAGGCATACAGCTGCTTTGCTTCGGTTAACGACTCATCGTTACGAAGGAGGTGAGTAAAGCGCTTTCTAATTATGTACAGAACTCGCTCAAACGCTTCTTGATTCAAGCCGGCGGCCGCTGCGATAAAGAGCTGGTCGATATGAGGCTGTGCCAACAAGGCTGCTGGGCCAACATCGGCACCAACTGCGTCAAGTGGCACTTCGCGCCAACCTATAAGATCTTGGCCTTCTTCAGCAATAATGTTGTTTATCGTTTGGCGGCAAATCTCTCTTTCTTCGGCGATCTGCGGCAGGAAAATATTTCCGACGGCGTAAGCGCCCGCTGCCGGCAAAGTACGGTCTAGCTGGTCAGCTGCTACTTTTGCAAAAAAGGTATGAGGCAACGCCGTCAAAATACCGGCTCCGTCACCGGTATTGGCTTCAAAGCCACAGCCGCCACGGTGGTCCATCCGCGAATTGAGATGATAGGCGTCCAACATGATTTGGTGGCTTGGTTGGCCTTTAATATTGGCAACAAATCCAACACCGCAAGAGTCTTTCTCAAAAGCGGGGTCGTAAAGTCCTGTCTTCTCAGGGTAACCAAATCGAAGAGATAGCTTGTTTGCGTTGCTCATAGGTTCGTTAATCTCGTTGTTTGTCGCCTCTCAATTCATTTTCTTGCTCCGTTACTCCTCTCCCGATGATGGCGGTTTGCCTCTCGGTACTCAGTCAGTAAGTAAGCTGCAGTGTCATGATAAGACTAGACGGTAGCTAAACGCCCTTCTAGCTAAAGCTATTGTGGTTAGCTTAGCACTTCAAAAGGGGTCGATAAAAATAACACCACGACAGAATATGTCAAGGTGGTTGCGCCTTTCCGCAGATTCTTCGGTCCGCTAACCTGCTGATTATCACTAGTTGTGCGTTGCCAAGCCCCAACAAAGTGACAGCATATTAACAATGAGTTTTTCGATTGCTCAATTATTTGGAATTCAGTCATATGTTTTGACTGAAAAGAATGCTTTTAATATAGCCAACACGGGTTCCACATGTTTGCCGGAAAATGCCTTTTGCACCTTTGAGTCGCACTTCTAAATCTAAGTGAGAATCAATACTATTTAGATCGATAGAGCCCAAGCGAAATAATACGTGAAACGACAGAATCACGGGGCATACGGGCCTTGGGTCGGCTTGCTAAAAGCAATCAGGTGATTTAATCTTGCGACTTCATTTGAAGGGCTATCACGTTTCGTCAGCTGCCACTTTAGAGCAGCACCGAGCTTGTAGTCATAATAATTCCTTTCCCTATTAACGGAGGCGAGTGATCCCGTGAATTCAAAACTTTCCCGTAGACGCTTTATCAAAGGGGTAATTGCCTCTGGTGCAGCGGCAACCTCGACAGGCCTGTGGTATTCCGCCAATGGCCAAACCCGACCAGCAGGTGCTGTAGAGCGCATGATTAGACTCAACGTCAATGGTCAAATGCGCAATGTAGACGTTGCTCCGCAAGAGACTCTGGCCTCAACGCTTCGTTACAAGTTAGGTCTGACCGGCACAAAGCTGGGTTGCAACCGCGGCGAATGCGGCGCATGCACAGTGCTGGTAAATAGCATACCGACTTATGCTTGTTCAGCGCTGACCCACTCAATGAAATCTATGCTAATAGAGACAGTCGAAGGCCTTGAAGCGCCTAACGGTGATCTCCATCCAGTGCAGCAGGCATTTGTTGAAGAACTTTCTCCTCAGTGCGGTTACTGCACGCCCGGGCAAATTATGTCAGCGGTTGGTCTGCTGCGTACGAATCCAAACCCAACTCGAGAAGAAGTGCGTCAAGGCTTGGCTGGCAACATTTGCCGCTGCGGTTCTTATGACTCTTACCTCGACGGCGTTATGCGCGCCGCACAAATAGGATAATCAACATGGCATATATGCATATTGGTAAAGATTTTGTTCCACCAGATGTGCCTGGTAAGGTCACTGGAAAAATTAAGTACGCAGAAGACTATACCCGCGAAGGTATGGTTTATGCGCGGCTCTTGACTAGCCCCCTGCCTCACGCTCGCGTTGTTAACATCGACGCCACTGAAGCTTTGGCAATGGAAGGCGTATTTGGCATCTTAACCGCAGATGACGTTTATCCTGATGGCGAAACTAATAGCACGGGTTTAAAAATTCTGACCAACCAGCCTACTATTATAGGCGAGCCCATTTTGGCGTTGGCGGCAATTGACGAAAAGACCGCAGAAACGGCTCTTGCAAAAATATCAGTAACTTTCGAGCGCCTACCCTTTGTGCTGGATCCGCTAGACAGTTTGACTGAAGGCGGCCCTGACGCTTACGACGGCGGTAATACTTATGTCTTCCGTGAAGGTTTTAAGTCGGAAAAATGGACCCGCGATCAAGTAGAAAGTTTCCGCGCAGGTAACGAACCTACCGCGGAGCCACAACAAACGGTCGCCTATGGCGATTTAGAGGCTGCATTTGGTGAGTCTAAATACATATACGAAAGTACTTTCACTACAGCCGGTTACCCCCATCAATCTATGGAGCCTCGCAGCGCCATGGCTTATTGGGAAGATGGCAAATTGTACTTACACGGCACGTCACAGAGTTTGACTGGCCTTGCCAATGACATGGCTGGCATTGTTGGTGTTCCGAAAGAAGATTTCGTTTTTATTAACGTAGCAACAGGCGGTGGCTTTGGTCAGCGAGCTCGCGCTAACAGCATTCCAAGTATGGCTATTCCGGCCAAACTATCCCAGAAAATTAATCGACCTGTAATGATGCGCATTACCCGTGAAGAAGAGTTCACTATTGGTGGTGCTCGTCAAGGATTCCAAGGCTGGATTAAAGTGGGATTCAAGGGCGACGGAACAATGGCTGGCTGCGATTTATATATCGTTTCCGATAACGGCGGTAAAGGCGGCGGTGCCGATGCTTACTCAGCAGCAGATTGCATCAGCGTTTTATACCAAACTGACGCAGTAAGATTCCGCGGCACTTCAATCGGTAGTAATACTGGACACCGTGGCGCTCAACGTGGACCTGGACAGAATCAGATCGCACCAATCATCTCGCCAATTTTAGACAAGGCAGCCGATGAGTTAGGTATCGACCGTTTAGCGCTTCGTAAATTGAACGCAGCACAAACTGGTGATGTTGGCGGCCCTCGTCGCATTCCATTTACCAGCGCCTACATGCCAGAAGCATTAACGATGGCAGCTGATCGTTTCAACTGGTCAGATCGTCAATCACGTCGTCGCCAGCGTAACGGCAGCAAAGTGATCGGACTTGGCATAGGCCAGGGCTATCACAACGCAGGTCGAAGCGGCATGGACGGCATCGTCATGATGGGCGTTGACGGTAGACTAAGAATTCACAATGGCGTTGGTAACCTAGGTACATATTCTTATGCATCTACATCACGAGCGGCAGCCGAAGCGCTTCAAATGCCTTGGGAAAGTTGTGATGTGATTAATGGTCGCACCGACAATAATCTGCCTATTACTTCACCGCAAGATGGCAGTAACTCGACATTCACGAATACTCGTACAATGTGGGGAGCGGCTCAAGATATGTTGGCTAAGATGAAAGAAATCGCAGCTACTGACCTTGGCGGCGTGCCAGCAGATTACGGTGTCTCCGACGAGCGCGTCCACCAAATTTCAGATGCAACCGTAGGCATGACCTATGCGCAGGTTGCTCAGCGAGCAATGGAACTAGGTGGCAGATACACCGGTGAGGCCGATCTGCCGGAAGAGCTACATGAGTTTACAGCGATTTCCGTTTCCCGCTTAGCAGGAACTGGATTCATGGGTGTTTTCCATGACAGTAATCACGAGGGTAATCCTCCAGGATTCACTGTTACTTGTACAGAAATTGAACTCGATACTGAAACTGGCAAGTACGAAATTCTCGACATGATCAGTATCGGTGAGTGTGGCACGGTTCTTCACCCCCAAGGGCTGAAAAATCAGCTAGTAGGCGGCGCAGTTTGGGGTATCGGTTTGTCTGGCTATGAAAGACACCTATACGATCCACAAAATGGCCTACCGGCGAGCACAGGTTACTGGCAGAGCAAGGTTCCAACATTTTTGGACACTCCGTCTAAGATTCAAACCGGTTGGGTAGATTTACCTGATCCAGAGAATCCAGTGGGCGTTCGTGGAATCGGTGAGCCCGCTATGGGCGCGGTTTCTGCAGCTCTTACGGCGGCTATTTCCGATGCCCTAGATGGTCACATCTTTAATGCTGCACCAATTACCGCAGACATGATTATAAACCACGTTGCCGGTGTTGAATCAGAAGCAATCCCACTCGCACAAAACAATTTCAGAGGTTGATATGGTAGCCACTTCACATGATGTAATGCCCGATATTGAGCTTTATCAGCCAACTGATGAAGGCAACGCTCTTGCATTAGCAAGTTCGCTTGGCAAAGACGGTTGGCTGCTTGGTGGTGGTCAGGATACTTACGGCTGGTTAAAAGACCGCAATAAGTCTCCTGCAGCCATGATCGAGCTGACTCAGATCGATGCTTGGAAAGGAATTAAAGAAATATCAACGGGTGTGGAAATTGGCGCAGTTACAACGTTAACTGATATAGCCAACAACCCGCTTATTCAATCGCGTTACGGACTATTAGCCCAATCCGCTGGTATCGTCGCTAGCCCGCAAATCAGAAACGTTGGCACAATTGCTGGCAACCTAGTGCAAGACGCTCGGTGCTGGTATTACCGACGCGGACTGGATTGCTACCGCGCTGGCGGCAATATTTGTTATGCCGATTCGCCTGAGGGTCTAAACCGAGAGCACGCTATTTTTGGTGCTAGCCGCTGCGTAGCAGTTAGCCCGTCTGATACTGCCCCTGCTTTAGTGGCTTTGGATGCCACAATGGTTATCTCTAGCGAAGGTGGTGAGCGTTTGGTTAGTGCCGAGGACTTTTTCGTAGGCCCTGATCGCGACATTGTAAACATGACTGTTTTGAACGAAGGTGAGATTCTCACTGCAATTCGATTACCTTCAGAATGGGCAAATGCTGAGTATTATTGGGAGAAGGTTGCTGACAGAAATGTTTGGGACTTTGCTTTGGTAAGTGTTGCGGCCGCGATGAAAGTATCAGGTGACACTATTCAAGAAGCTCGCATCGCATGCGGCGCCGTTGAATGTGTTCCTCGCCGGTTAAGCGATGTTGAAAATGCACTTCGCGGGCAGCAGCGCTCGGAAGCATTGGCCGAGAAAGTTGGTGCCATGGCTATCGAGGGTGCTAGACCTTTGAACTACAATCATTTTAAAATGCCACTTATGGCTAATCTTGTTAAAAGAGCGGTTCGAGGATAATCCTCGGGCTTGCCCTTGGCAAGTTAGCTAAATAATAAAAGCAGTTAAAAAAAATAATTGAGAGGGCAGTAAAGTGGGAGAAATAGTCCGCTATAAACGAGACGTTTGGGGTGAAGAAGTAATTCTAGGTGTATCTTGGGATTTGCTTTGGGTTGTTGCTGTAGCTGTTCTAGTTTTGTTAGCAGCTCATGCAATCATTATGGCCGCTTTGGCCAATAAGAAAATCGAAAAGGCTTCAACCGGTGGTCGTCGTGTAGTTCGCCATGAATCTGTTGACAGATTATTCCATTGGGTTATGGCCCTTAGTATTTTTGCGCTTATTATTACCGGTGTTGCGCCAATACTTGGTCTACGGTTTGCGTGGTTGAGCATCCACTGGATTGCAGGACTTCTGCTTACCTTTATCACCATTTTTCATATTATCCGGTCGATGTTTTGGCAGGATTTTAAGTCAATGATCCTAGGGCCAAAAGATTTTGGCGAGCCCTTTAATGCCGAGCAGATGCCTGGCAAATATTCTTTCGAGCAAAAAGGTATGCATTGGGCTGTGACTGTTGTTGTTTTCGCCGTCATAATCACTGGTGTATTGATGTTCTTGCAGATCGATAGTCCGTTTTGGGAGCGCACAAACAGCATGCCAGAAGATCAGCTGGGACTAGTGTTCCTTTTGCATGGATTGTCAACCTTGGCTTTAGTAGCGCTTGCAGCGACTCATATTTATTTCGCGCTGCGACCTGAAAAGCTCTTCTACACTCGCTCGATGGTAACCGGGTGGATGTCAGAAGATGAGGTGAAAGCAAACCATGACCCGAGCCTTTGGTCACCTAGAGAAGCTGATTAACTAATAGAGTGGTAAGTAGTGATAGAAAAAAATATTGAAGTAATTGAATCCGGCTATGAGTTTTTATTGGCGTTCGCCGCACAGGGTAGGCCAGCTCAAACGGAATCAGGACCAGGTCCACATGCAAGGCCGACCATTTCTGGTATGGCTGATGCGATGAAAAGCATGGCCGAGTCGTTTAACGAGAGTAAGGTTAGCTTCGAGAAGGTTATTGCAAATGATTGTCGAAACGCCGGAGCTGCATTGGAGTTTATTTTAGCTCAAGAAAAAATCGGGTCAGAAATGGTCGACAATTTGAATGCGTCGATTCATGTCCGTGCAGTGCTTACTGATTTGTTCTTATATAGCGAAGCTCTGGTTCCGCTAGATATTAGCGAGCCGGCATCACAAGCTTATGACGCGACCAAAACCTAAGATTTAAATGACGGCAAAAGTGATAGGCCAATTGGTTTATTTCAGTCAAAGGTCTTACGTAATCTCTAAACGGAAAGGAAGTTAAAACCTCCTTTCCGTTTTTTCGTTTGTGTTATTTATAATTTGAGCCAGCTTTATCGGGAACTAAGGATAAGAATAAGTGTCAAAATCTGATGCCGAAAATTAATTTACCATGATTGAATTCCCCCCACGCCTAGACCTCGCGAATCTTCCCACGCCACTTACTGAGTTGTGTAACTTCACCGGTGCTCCCGCAGGCGTTTCAATTTGGATAAAGCATGATGAGCTAACTGGCATGGAGGTGTCGGGCAATAAAATAAGGAAACTAGAATTTTCTATTGCTCACGCCAACTCGCAAGGCTGTGACACACTCATAACCTGTGGTGGTGTGCAGTCAAACCATTGCCGAGCCACAGCTATTATTGGTGCTCGGTTAGGGTTAAAAGTTCATTTGATCCTGCGCGGCGAAAGACCAGCTGCCCCGGATGGAAATCTTTTGATGGGATATCTTAGTGGCGCGACTATTACCTACCTCAGCACGAGTGAATGGGGTAGCCATGAAGAAAAGGCCGACGAGCTTACGGCCCAATACTTAGGAAAAGGCAGTAAAGCCTTTTTTATTCCGGTAGGCGCTAGTGACGAAATTGGGCTGTGGGGCTACATCGCTGCAGCAGCAGAACTCAAACAAGACTTCGAAGATTTATCGATTAATCCGGAATACATTGTTTGTGCTACCGGTTCTGGAGGCACTCAGGGTGGTCTTTTGGTAGGTGCAAAATTATTTGATCTAGATGCACAATGCGTTGCTTTTAACGTTAGCGATAGTGCCGCATATTTTGAACGCAAGATTAAAGACGACGTGACGTTATGGAAACAGCGCTACGGATTAGATTTCGATCTAAGCAGTATTGATATTAGAACAGCGGAAGGCTACCTCGGCCCAGGTTATGGCAAAGCTGATCCCTGTGTTTTTGATACTATTGCTGAACTGGCTCAAGCAGATGGCGTTTTCTTAGACCCGGTTTATACGGGCAAAGCATTTCATGGCATGGTGAGTGAGTTAAATAAAGGTGAGGACGGACAATTTCCTGGTGTAAAAAATATAGTTTTTGTTCACACCGGCGGCCTATTTGGCGTTTTTCCACAGCGAGAAGGCTTCACGTTTGACTAGAGTTTATCGACGCCTCTATTAACACTTTAAAGTATTTCACAACGGATTTTGAATTATGATATTTAACATTAAATTGTGTTTGCCGCCCGTAAGGTTACTTAAAGCACTGCTCGCCCCTTGCGTTTCTAAAATAGTTGCGCCAGTGATTACTATACTAGTTGCTAGTACAGGTATCATTTCATTATCTGTTCAGGCCCAAGAAGCGGACGGCTATTCTGGCGCTTCACCTGCCTACAGCGAACCTGTTATTCCAGAGAATTGGGATACAGAATACGAATCTGAGCTTTTGCCGAATACCAAGCAACTTATCACAACTGGCCTGCGGTCAGGAGAAGGTTATTTCAGCGCAGACGGCTCTCAATTAATTTTTCAAAGTGAAGTGCCAGGCGACAATCCCTTCTATCAAATATATGTAAGGAACTTAAGCACTGGCTCGACAAGTTTGGTGTCGCCTGGGGTAGGTCTAACTAGTTGTAGCTGGATACATCCCACTGAAGAAAAAATCATGTTTTCGTCTACTCACGAAGACCCAGATGCTTTGGCAAAACAGGCCGAGGAAATTGAGATCAGAGAAAGTGGTATCGAAAGACCTTATGGCTGGGACTACGATACTGCGTATGATATTTATCAGGCAAATTCAGATGGCAGCAACATCGTCAACCTTACAAATAGTCTAGGCTATGATGCTGAAGGATCATATTCTTCAGATGGCCGCAAAATTCTTTTTGCATCGAATCGAGATGCTTACGGACGCACCCTTAGCCTGGCTGAAAAAAAACTGCTTGAAGACGATAGTTCCTATTACATGGATCTCTACATGATGGATGCTGATGGTGGTAATGTTCAGCAGCTGACCTTTTCACCAGGCTATGATGGCGGCCCATTTTTTAGTCCGGATAATAAAAAAGTATTGTGGCGCCGTTTTAATCCCGACGGCAATAGTGCAGAAATCTGGACCATGGACTTAGACGGCAGTAATCAGCTGCAACTTACCGCAGATTCCATGGTGGCTTGGGGGCCTTACTTTCACCCGTCGGGAGATTACATAATTTATTCTAGTAATGTTTTGGGGCATGCAAATTTTGAACTCTTTATGGTTGATCCCGAAGGTCTCAAAGAGCCAGTTCGTGTGACCAATACTGAGGGTACAGATATTTTGCCGGTTTTTTCTCCAGATGGATTGAGCCTTGCATGGAGTACAACTCGAACTCCTGGCGGTGCTTCACAGATTCATATGAGTCAGTGGAATCATGCCCGCGCCTTAGAACTATTGGACTTGAATTAGAGCATTTACGGGGTGGATTTTGTCAATGTTAAAAATGGCTAGTGTATCTAAGGTTACAGGTAAGGTTGCAGGTAATGTTATGGTGTGGGCCGCAGTTTTCACTTTTTGTTTCAGTCTCAGCGGGTTTGCTAATAGTCAGCCCGCGAGCCAAAGACCGATTGATGGGGCTTCTACATCTTCATTGCCAACGGCGCACAACCCTACACTAGACCCTGCGCTAAGCCCCGCACCAGATATTACTCTACAAGTTGAGCCCATTCATCATAGCTTACGGATAGTTTTGGATCCCTTCAATCAATCGCTTAGTGTTGAAGACACAATAACGTTTCCAGAATCTGCTGACCTTGCAGAACTTGAATTCAGTCTGAATAAAAACCTCGTCATTACCAACAATTCTGGCCGCCTCAGTAAATTACCGGCCCCAACTTCCACACGGGGTATAGGTACCAATAATACTGGCGCTCAAACCGCTGATCTGAGCAACTACACTTTACGCTTAACGCGCCGCGCAAATAATCAGGCGTCATTAATCTATTCTGGTTCGGTTTATGATTTAGCTGAACAAGAAAGTGCCGAATATGCGCAAAGTTTCGCCGACACTTCCGGCATCATAGGTGAGCAGGGTGTTTACTTAAATAAGGGCAGTCTGTGGGTTCCAGATTTTGGCAAGGAGTTGATCACTTTTGATCTTCAAGTCGAGTTTGCAGACTCTGCCAGTTCTTGGACAGCGGTGAGCCAAGGTGATCGCGCCGGCGATAATAGCTGGCGCAGCAACGACCCTATGGAAGAGGTTTATCTTATTGCGGCAGATTTTACCGACTATGCGTCCAAGTATGACGATATAGAAATTTTGGCTTATCTAAGAACGCCAGATCAGAATTTGGCAGCTAAATATCTAGATGCCACCATACGCTACCTTGCTTTGTATGAACCGCTTTTAGGTGATTACCCCTACAGTAAATTTGCGCTTATAGAAAATTTTTGGGAAACCGGTTACGGCATGCCGTCTTTCACCTTGCTGGGAGAGCAAGTCATTCGCTTTCCCTTTATATTGGAATCGTCTTATCCTCATGAAATTCTTCACAACTGGTGGGGCAACGGAGTTTACCCCGACTATGAAAGTGGTAACTGGAGCGAGGGTTTAACTTCTTATCTGGCTGATCATTTATTTCGGGAGATGGACGGAGCAGGTTCTGAGTATCGAAAGGAAATGCTGGCCCGCTACAAAAATTATGTCGCCGAGGATGATGATTTCGCTCTGTCCAGATTCACCTCGCGTAATTCCGCGGCGAGTCAAGCGGTAGGCTACGGCAAGACGCTAATGGTTTGGCATATGCTCAGAACAGAAATCGGCGACGATTTGTTTTTAGCAGGTTTGCGTAAGTTCTATCAGGATTTTAAGTTTAGACGTGCCACATTTTCCGACATTGCCCAACTTTTTACAGAGGTTGCGGGTGTTGATCTGACGCCGTTTTTTGACCAATGGATAAACAGAATCGGGGCGCCTTCGCTTTCTTTTACTGTTACCGAGGTTAGCGATAACCAAGCACGTATCATGTTCGCTCAGATACAATCGGATGATCCTTATGACATCACCTTGCCCGTTGCCTTATTTTATCAGGGAGAAGAGTATCCCCAGATTTACAATATCGCCCTTAGCCAAAAGATCGACGGTGTCCTTGCAGACAATTATGGCGAGCTTGAAGGGATATTGGTTGATCCCTATTTTGATGTTTTTCGAAGCCTCGATAGGGAAGAGACGCCGCCTACGATAGGAGAGCTTTTTGGTGCCAGTGAGATAACTTTTATTTTGCCAATGTCCGATCGGCAGTATTGGATGCAACTGGCGGAGTCTTTTGCTAACGGCGTAGACGCAAATATAGTTTTTGAGAATCAAATCGAATCCTTGCCCGGCGATCGGTCGATTTGGGTGCTAGGTAAGGACAATCGGTTCGCAGCGAATGTATCCGGCCAGATAGCTAGCTTCGATTCGGATATTGGAAACGCATCAATAAATATCGCAGGACAAGAGATAGAGTTTTCTGATCGCAGCTCGGTCTTGGTTGCTCGACATCCAAGCAATGCAGATTTGGCTATAGGCTGGATTGGAATAGACGCCATGATAGCCGTGCCTGGCGTGATTGAAAAATTGCCGCACTACGGAAAATACTCTTATCTAAGCTTTGCCGGTCCAGAACCAACCAACGATGTTAAGGGAGTATGGCCCAGTAAGGCGTCGCCAATGCGGTGGAGCAAGCCTGGAATCCAGACTGATATTAACTGGGAGAAACTTCCAGCCACGCTTCCACTGGCCACTTTGCCAGGGAAGTACTTGACCGATCAGTTGCTTAGCCATGTCGCTGAGTTGACAAGTGTTGAAATGGCCGGTCGTGGTATAGGGACAGAGGGTATAGAAGTGGCCGCAGCCTACATAGCTCGCGAATTTAGAGCGGCAGGCATAGAGCCCCTTTCAGGAGGGTATATCCAAACTTGGACTGGGCAAATTGAGGGTAAAAACGAAGCCGAAGGAGAAGAGGAGAGCACAGTCCAACTATCAAACGTATTTGGTATGATCCCCGGCAGTAACCCCACCTTGAGCGGTCAGCCTTTGGTTGTAGGAGCTCACTTCGATCACTTAGGCGTCAGCGCTACCGGTGAAATTTATCCTGGAGCCGACGATAACGCTTCCGGCGTTTCCGTAATGTTAGAAGTAGCTGCTAAGCTTAGTTCTTCTTTTGCTCCACAAAGGCCCATAATTTTTGCGGCCTTTACCGGAGAAGAAAAAGGCCTACTGGGCTCCAAATATTTCTTAGAAAATTTGCCAACTCTGTTTAACAAAGATGACGTTTACGCGATGATAAATCTGGATTCGGTTGGCAGACTTAATGGTCGTCAATTACAAGTATTCGGAATCAACAGTGCTTATGAGTTGCCGTTCATGGCGCAGGGGATCGGGTATACTATAGGCTTGCAGTCAAGTTTCCCCGAGCAGACCATCGCAAGCAGTGACCACGTGAGCTTTTTGAACGAAGGTATACCCGCAATACACCTGTTTGCTGGAGTTACCGAAGATTATCACCGACCAAGTGATACTGCCGATAAACTAGACCTTGATGGGATGTCGGATATCGCGCTTTGGTTAGAAGAGGCGATTTTCTATTTAGCGGACAACACTCAGCCACTGAGGGTCACTTTGAACGGCGCGAGTGTCGCTGTTCAATCCTCAGCAGGGGCGCGCGAAGCCAGTCTCGGGACGGTGCCAGATTTTTCCTATGCCGGTGAAGGTGTTAGAATCTCCGCGGCAACCCCTGGCGGCGCAGCGGCGGAATCGGGTTTACAGGCCGGGGATATATTACTAAGCTTTAATGGCGCCGCACTTGCGAATCTGCAGGTCTATTCGAATCTGATTCGAGAGTCCATGGCAGGTGATATTGTGACGTTGGAAGTTAGTCGTGAAGAACAGATTACTTCGGTCCAAGTTACTCTTAAAGCACGCTAAACAATAATCCAGATGCGACAAACAGAATCGATAGTCCAATGAGCTTTTTGCTGGCTGACGATTTAGGTGAGGCCCAGTTATAGTGTTCCTCTTCTACAAAAAGGCAGTTACGATTTTTTCTGAACAATTTCACTTCTTTCTCCGGCAATCAAACTTCAATCGAACTAGTAAAACGCATGTGCGGGTTTTTTCGATGCGGACACTAGGGCAATCTAGCGAATAAATGTGTCTAAAAAATGGCAGCTGTTGCCTCGAGTTCTTTTGCAACTAATTGTTTCTAAATGAGAAAGCTGAAGTTTTTTGGTTTATAGTCTTAAAATTGAAACTGGTGCAAATACATGCGCCTATTTAAAACGATAGTTAAAACAAGACGCCCAGTTAGGCGAAGAGGTTACATGTTCATCCAATTACGGCGTAGTGTGTTTTGCTGTATTATCATTTTATTCTCTATTTCTGCATTCTCGCAATCCAATCTTCCTCAGCTTATTCAAATCGATCACGCCGCGGCGGGCATTACGCTCGATGGCTTTATAGAAGAATCAGTCTGGGACGATCTTCCTGTCATCGATGGAATGAAAGTCATCGTCCCCGATACATTAGAAGACGCACCTTACGAGACGCATATCCGTTTCTTTTATACTGAGCGTGGTATTTATGTCAGCTCTATGAACTTTCAGCCAAAGGAAACGCTGATTGCGCGCATGACTTCACGAGACCAATTTCTTCCCCGCGACGGCTTCGTTGTTTCTATAGACGCATCCGGTGAAGGTTTGTATGGATACTTTCTTCGGTTAAATTTGGGTGGAACTCTGACCGATGCGACTGTGCTCGCGGAACGTCAATTTAACAGTCAGTGGAATGGGGCTTGGGATGGCCGTACTCAAGAATTGGAAAACGGCTGGAGTGCCGAAATGTTTATTCCCTGGTCTATGATGGCGCTGCCACAGACAGATGATACGGTTAATTCGACCCGCACGATGGGTTTGTATTTCGAGCGTCAAATAGGCCACCTGAGCGGTAACCAGATTGCTAACCCTGCGCTTCCGCGAACGGTGAACGAATATCTATCGGCATTTACGAAATACCAATACAAGAATATTAAACCCGCTAAGCAGCGAACTTACTTTCCTTTTATTGCTGGAACTTTTGATAGCTTACGTAATGATACTGAGATGAAAGTAGGAACTGATATTTTTTGGCGACCTACCACCAACACTCAATTCTCCACCACATTAAACCCAGATTTTGGCAGCGTAGCCGCTGATGATGTTGTCGTTAATCTTTCTGCATTTGAAGTTTTTTTTCGTGAGCAGCGTCAGTTCTTTTTAGAGGGGCAAGATGTTTTTCTTACCCACCCTCGCAACACCAATCCAGGTGGTCCAGGGGGGCCCATCTCTATGCTTAATACTCGGCGCATTGGCAGTGCACCAACTTTTGATATCCCTGATGATGTTGATACGGTAGCCACCGACGTCAGCAGGCCAAGCGATTTGCTGGGCGCTGCGAAATTTACGGGCCAAAGTGGCAAGCTTCGCTATGGAATACTAGCAGCCTCAGAAGCCAATTCACAAATACGAGGGACTCGAGAAGATGGCACAGTGGTTGAGCTTGACGCCGATGGAAGGGATTTCCTTGTTGGGCGATTAATTTATGAAGACACAGGCTCGGGTGGACGGCGCAGTATAGGTTGGATGGGTACAGATATTTCTCACTCTAGTATTGATGCAACTGTTAACGGCATAGATGCACACTATTTTTCTGCAGATAACCGATTGGTTTTTGATGGCCAGTTTTTCCACAGCAATGTGGAAGGCGAGACAGGCATGGGTGGCATGGCAGATTTTCGTTTTCGCCCAGATCGCGGTAAGCAGCATACGCTACGTGCCACCTACTTTGATGAAACTCTAGATATCAACGACCTTGGCTTCTTAACTCGAAATGATCAAATGAATCTTGACTACAATTACAATTTGGTTCAGTCGGACATAGAGGGTTTAAGAAATAGAACAACCACTTATATTATTACCAATCAATGGAACCTTGAGGGGCGTCCTGTTCGTCTTGGTCTGTTTTTCAATCAAGAATACAATTTTCTAAACAACGATACCTTTGCCTTTAGTCTGCGACATTTCCCTAAGCGGGCAGATGATAGGCTTGGCGGTGGCACTGGCGATTTTGAAATACCTGCTCGCAGTGGTTTAGATTTCTCATATGAGACTGACCCGTCAAAGAAAGTGTCGCTTTTCGGCGGCATCGAGTTGGGCCAAGAAGCTCTCGGTCCTGCTCGTTATAACTACGATGCCGGTATAGAATGGCGCCCGACCGATAGATTTTCAACGAGTCTAAGTGCTCGTTACACCGACTCGGAAGCAATTCTGGTTCATCAAGGAGATGGGGCCTACACATCTTTCGAAGGCCATCAGTGGTCACCAAATCTTGAGCTAAATTATTTCATTTCTAACTGGCAGCAGCTACGCCTCAGTGTCCAATGGAATGCGCTTAAGGCATTTGAAGACAGGTTTTGGCAGGTCGATCCCGATAACTTCGGACCGCTAGTTCCGGTTAGCAAGCCCAACAGCGAAACCGACGACTTTGTGGTTAGTCGTATGACTTTTCAGGCCCGCTATAGGTGGGAACTCGCGCCGCTTTCTGATTTGTTTCTGGTTTACACTCGTGGCAGTAACTTGCCACGGGATGAGTTTGATAAATTCCCTAGTCTGCTCGAACAGTCTTTTAATGATCGGGTTGTTGATACAGTGGCCTTCCGGCTCCGCTATCGTTTTGGGTCCTAGCATTGCGGATTCATCGATAGGGTTCAAATGCTAGGCCTCAAATCATAGGAGGCAAACAATAGGGCTGAAAAATTCAATTGTAGGCCCACAATAAGCCAGATAACAGCCGCCGCTGTTTAGGCCTTTAAGCTGGCACTTTTTCATTTCTAATTGTCATACTGTGGAAAACATGGTTTGCTAAACTGCGAGTCAGCAAAGCCGATCGCCTATCAAATGTGGCGTATACTTAAGGTTTAAAATATTTAGCTCAACCAACATAGCGAGCGAGACCGATGCGAAAGATAAAAATTCTAGGTATTATTCTGATTGTTTCAACACTGGCAGGGCAGGCTATGGCGCAAAAACTAGTGATAGCACACAGGGGAGCGAGTGGGTATTTACCGGAGCATACGTTGGAGGCGAAAGCGATGGCTTACGCTATGGGAGCTGACTATATTGAGCAGGATGTCGTTATGACCAAAGACGATCAACTCATCGTGCTTCATGACATCACGCTAGATCGTACTACTGACGTGGATGAATTATATCCCGACAGAATAAGAGCAGACGGTCGTTTTTACGCAATAGATTTTACGCTTGCCGAAATCAAGCGGCTTAGCGCCAGCGAAGGTTTTAGAATTGTTGATGGCAAAAAGGAGCAAGGTTTCCCAGCAAGGTTTCCCATGGGCGCTTCTACTTTTCGTGTGCCAACCTTACAAGAAGAGATAGAATTAATTCAGGGCTTGAATAAATCCACCGGTAAAAATGTTGGTATCTATCCTGAAATAAAGTCCCCAGAATTTCATCGAGACGCAGGTAAAGATATCAGCACGGCCGTAGTGAAAGTGCTTAAAGAATATGGCTACACCTCAAAGCAGGACAGAGTTTTTTTACAGACTTTTAGTTTTGGCGAACTAAAAATTATTCACGAAGAAGTCCTTCCCGCCGCTGGAATTGATCTTAAACTAGTTATGCTTTTGAGCAACACCGAGGATTACCCCTGGATGTTTGAAGATGGCGGCATGAAAACTCTGGCTGAAATAGCCGATGGCGTGGGTCCGGCACATCCAATGGTCGTGGCAAGTGATTCAACCACAGGCAATATAGAAGTAACCGGATTAGTTGCTGCCGCTCATGGGGCTGGCATGCAAGTGCATCCATACACTTATCGAAAAGATAAGGGGCAGGTGCCACCTTATGCGAATAGCTATGACGACCTCTTGGAGATTCATTTTTTTAATGCAGCGGTCGATGGCGTTTTTACAGATTTCCCTGATTTGGCAGTTCAGTTCCTAAGATCCAAATAGTCTTTTACTAGCCGGCTTCTTTCTCTATCGAGGAGCCGGTTCGTTTTCGTCCGCACCAAAATAGCTCTTTCCGCGCACCGTTTCAGTTAGAGTTCCCTTGTTGAATCTCTGATACGTACATATAGCCCCCCAAACCTTTTAACTACAGGCAGTAGACTGCAATTTTCGTGATTGTCACGTCGATGTATGAGAATATTTATTCAATTCGAAATTTAGTTATTTTCACAGTCCTTAAGAACATCAGGAGAAATAGTTTGAACATCAAAAAAATTCTATCCATAAGTCTAATTGGTTTAATGGCAAGCTATGCCAATGGACAATCCATCGAAGATGAAGCTGTTGCTTGGCTGCAAGAATTTATTCAAGTGGACACTATCAACCCGCCGGGAAACGAATTTCGTGCAGTTGATTTTTATTCGAAGATTTTTGAAGCCGAAGGAATCGAATTTGAGACAGCAGAAAGTGCCCCTGGCCGAGGAAATATTTGGGCACGCTTAGAAGGCGGCGATGAACCCGGCCTAATGTTGCTTCAGCATACCGATGTTGTTCCTGCCGACCCTGCCTATTGGACAACTGAAACGCTGTCTGGTGAGATGCGCGATGGCTATATATTAGGCCGTGGTGCACGAGATATGAAAGGCACAGGCATTTCTCATCTGGCGGCGTTTTTAACGTTGCATCGAAGTGGCCGCGCGCTTAACAGAGACGTGATTTTTGTTGCGTCGGCTGATGAAGAAGCGGGCGGTTTATTTGGTGTTGGTTGGTTAATTGATAATCGTCCTGAGATATTTGAAGGCGTTGGGCTACTAATGAACGAAGGTGGTTCGGGTAGTCAAGACTCTGACGAAATCGTCTTCGGTGTTGAAATCACTCAAAAGGTACCGGTTTGGCTTCGCCTCACTGCGATAGACGAGCCTGGTCATGGATCATCGCCTCGGCCGACCAGTTCACTGACTCGCATTGTTGATGCATTGGCGATACTTAGGCAGAACCCTTTTCCTGCCCGCATTATTCCACCGGTAGCAACCTATTTTGCAGGTATCGCGCAGTCACTGGATAACGAATGGGCGCCAGCTTATGCGAATATCGAACAAGCGATTACTGACCCTGAATTCCTGCCGGCTTTTCAGGAATATCGTCCAGGCCATCATGCGTTGACGAGAGACACCTGCTCTATTACTCGGTTAAGTGGCTCAAATAAAATAAATGTCGTACCCCCAGAAGCCTGGGCAGAGCTAGATTGCAGAATGTTGCCAGATAGACCGGCTGAAGAGTTTATTGCGGACCTTACCGCTTTAGT
Source organism: Glaciecola sp. (assembly GCA_047628735.1). Lineage (GTDB taxonomy): Bacteria > Pseudomonadota > Gammaproteobacteria > Pseudomonadales > Pseudohongiellaceae > UBA9145. The sequence continues at coordinate 336 of JBLHVT010000011.1, read as the reverse complement.
AGAAGGTACTGGTGTTGAGGTAAGTGTAATCATGGCATTTACGCCAGCGATATCATCAACTAACTCGCGTTTATTCAGCGCTATAGAGAATGTCACCCGCGAGCTTTACCCCAACTCCCGCGTGATGCCATCGGTAAGCACCGGCTTTACCGACAGTCACTTTACTCGCGACCTCGGTATTGTGAGTTATGGCTTTGACCCAATCATTACTAAACCAGGTGAGCCCACTGGCGTCCACGGCAACGACGAAAGAATCCCTGTTGCCGCATTCAGACGCGGTGTGACTGACATGATTTCGATCATTCGTAATGTGGTTAATAACTAATAACTAATAAC
>JBLHVT010000010.1:0-43815 GCA_047628735.1 Glaciecola sp. | reverse complement strand
AGTGGTTTTATCAAACGGCATAGAGGTCATGCCCGGGGGTAGTAAGGCTGACAGCTTAAGCAACGCATCGAGGTCACTGGGTCGAGCAAGACGAATTAACATATCAACTCTTCCCTGTATTTGCTGAGATTATTTGTTCGCCTTCGCGAGAAAGTTTATCTAGCAACAAAAAACTAAGCTTAGTGCGCTCACTCAGGCTTTCAGTCAGCATGTATTCTTTATCTGTATGTATATGAGCACCTAAAACCCCAAGCGTATCGACATTGGGCAAGCCAGCAGCAGCCAGATTATTACCGTCACAGCAACCGCCGGTGTTTTTGAACTTCACTTCAACGTCTATAGCGCTTGCGCACTCCACCACCCAATCCATTAGCAATTTGTTAGCCGTTGTAATGACTTTGGGTGGGCGAGAGAATGATCCGGAGAGTTCGGCCGAATAGCCTTCTCGTTGATTAAACTCTTGAACTATTATAGCTAATTTAGCGGCAAGAGACTCTTGATCGATGGTGGTTTCACAGCGAATATTGAACTGGCAAACGGCTTGATCTGGAACCACATTAAACACGGTACCACCGGTAACGCGCGATATGTTGACGGTAATTCCACGCTCCTCATCTGCCAAGCTTGCGAGAGTCTGAGCAGCCTCGGCTATTAGCAAAATTGCATTTCTGCCCTTACTGATTTCTCTGCCAGCATGGGCCGCACGTCCATGCACCGTTAGTGTGAAATTACCGGAACCTTTACGGGCCCCAACTAGCGTGCCATCTGCCAAGGCGGGTTCATAAATCAAGCCTGCATGGGCGCTTTTTGCAGCGAATCTAAGTAGCTCTGCCGATCCGTGAGAGCCGGTCTCTTCATCGGCGTTTAAAATAACTCGCCAACCTAGTTGGTTGCTAGTTTGAGCTCGCTCAAAAGCTCTTAAGGCATTGAGCATCACTAAAATCCCGCCCTTCATGTCAGCAACTCCAGGGCCGTGAATCGTTGACTCATCAACAATTCTTGGAGATTGAAAGTGATGTTCTTTTGGGAAGACAGTATCCATGTGTCCCACAAGCAGGATTTGAATAGGCGCATCTTCCCGCTTAACGCAGCTAATAATGTTGCCGTATGTCTCGGAAATAGCCTGCCCTAAATGATTGACCCTTTGAACCGACTTCGACTCTAGCACCTCGATAGAGTCACTAAGCGGCGCGAAAGCTTTGTAATATTCATCACAAACGGTCGCTAAACCCTCAAGGTTTCCTGTGCCAGAATTAATTGCTGACAAGTGCATCAATTGATCAACCATGGATTGTTGTTGAGAAGCAATCCATCCCTCAATATCATTTTGACTCATTGTAGAATTCAATTATTTAGCCCGCAGTTCTTGCAAGACCGAACTCATGATCTTGACACCTTTTGCTATATCCTCATCGGACATATTAAGCGGCGGCAGCAAACGAATCATATTGCTGCCTGATTTTCCAACGATCATATTATGTTCACGAAGCTTAACCAGAACGTCGGTGTTAGGCACCACACATTTCAGACCTATCATTAAGCCCAAGCCGTGGACTGACTCAACTATGTCGGGAAATTCTTCGGTCAAGCGTTTCAACTCGCTTTGCAGAAACTCTCCTTTACGGCTAACCTCAGTTAAAAGATTTGGCTCCAAGAGAAGGTCCATTACCGCATTGCCAACCGCCATCGCTAATGGATTACCACCAAAAGTGCTGCCGTGACTTCCGAACACCATAGAGTTCCCCACTTTTGCCGTTGTCAGACACGCGCCTATCGGAAAACCACCTCCGAGACCCTTAGCCAACACCATTACATCAGGTGTCACATTGTAGTGCTCGTATGCGAATAACTTACCCGATCGTCCTATTCCACATTGAACTTCGTCAAACATTAAGACCAGATCGAGATCATCGCAAAGCTTACGCACTTGACTGACAAACTCTTGGGTTATCGGGCGAATACCACCTTCCCCCTGCACTGTTTCAAATACAATTCCCGCGGTTTCATCGGTTACTGCATTTTTAAGAGCATCGAAGTCTCCCCATTGCACTTGATCAAATCCATAGTCAGTGGGAATAAAGCCCTTCATCTGAGCTTGATTACCTGCGGCAGCCAAGGCGGCCAAAGTGCGGCCGTGAAAGCTCTCGGTCAGCCCAATGATTCGCGTGCGTCTGGTGTTACCCTTGACGGCTTGGTAACCGCGAATCGCCTTGATGCCTGCTTCTGCACCCTCTGTGCCAGAATTAGCAAAAAACACACTGTCCGCGAAGCTATTTTCCACTAGCCGTTTGGCAAGCAATTCGCCTTCAGGAATGCGAAATACGTTTGAAAGATGCCACAGCTTTTCACTTTGATCTTTGAGCGCCTTCACCAAGTGTGGGTGAGCGTGACCAAAGCTTGTTACCGCAATCCCAGACAAAAAATCCAGATACGCATTACCCTGTTCATCAAACACCTGACTGCCAATGCCGTGGGTAAAAACCAATTCTTTAGGTGGATTATAGTTTGGCCACAGTGCCTCACGTGGATTGCTTTCAGGGGTTGCTTCGAATTCAGTTTTTTCAGCAATTGCAGTCATGGATATCTCCAACGAATAATATTTAGTAATATAGCTTATCAAGAAAGCCACAAAAGGAATTATTTATCTTTTGGACTTTGATAAATAACGTGTTTTTATTTAGCAGTTATTCCGAATTATATTCGGAATAACTGCTAAACACTCTTTTACGAACCGATTTTCAAGAAAAATAGATGCTTTATGACCAGTGTAAAACTCGACAAAATTGACCTTAAAATACTCGAAACCCTGCAGCGAGACGGACGAATCACTAATCAGAATCTTGCCAAAAAGGTTTGTCTTTCGCCGAGCTCTTGCTTACAAAGAGTGAGAAGGCTCGAAAGTCAGCAGGTTATCTGCTCTTATCACGCAAGAATTGATCTTGCCGCTGTCGCCAGGCACATCATGTGCATTGCCGCTGTTTCATTGAAAAATCATACACGTGAAGAGTTTAAAGCCTTTGAAACGTTGGTCGCGTCAATTCCAGAGGTAGTGGAATGCTTCACCGTAAGCGGCGAATCGGATTTCATTATCAGAATTATCTGTGCCGACATGAATCGCTATTTAGACATTAACAATCATCTGGTAAGTTCGAGCACCTATCAGGTCAATATTAATTCCTACGTTGTAATGAAAGAAAACAAGGCATTTAAACAAGTAGAACTAAAAACATTAAAAGGTGCCGACTCCCCCGCACCGGATTAAGCTCTGCGCTGCGGCCCCAGACCTCCTAATTAAGTAAATCTGCCTATTTAAAACGCAAAAAAAAGCCTACGCGGATCAACCGCGTAGGCAAAAATACCCAAAAACATTCAAATCTGATTTGTTACGTGAGCCTCAAAGAAAGAGGGAGAGGTTCGTTCAACTGGCTCACGTAAGACTTGGCGTAGGTAATTACTTCCTTGCACAAGCCGTGCCAAACATAGAAAGTCGCGGTATATAAGGTTTTACAGAGAGTTTTGCGCGAAGCGGTAGAGATACCCGAACCATTTTAGCTCGTCTTTGCTCGATATTGGTGCCCAAAACCCAGTTTGGTTGATCAGTGCGGCCCCGGAGCAACGGTTGCCCAACGCTCAATTTTACCGAGCAAATCAGCCTGAACAAAAGGCTTAGCTAAAAAATCACTCATGCCTACACCAGCACACGCGCTCATATAAGGTTCTGAATTGGTTGCTGTGAGTGCAACAATGGGAGTATCGCAGCCTCGATCTCGCAGCTGCCGAGTTGCTTCGACGCCACTCATTTCAGGCATCTGTACATCCATTAGAATAACTTCATATTTGCTAGCGACTACCAAATCCAAAGCGACTTTACCGTTTTCAGTACTCTCCACAGTCACGCAAATGCTCTCTAGAATCTTTCTAAGCAAAATCTGGCTAACCTCATTATCTTCAGCGACAAGAACAGTCACCGCTGTCAGCGCGGCATGAGCATTTGAGCTTTTTATAGGATTAAGCTGCGGAGCAAAGCCCTCTTCATAAGGGATTTTCAGGGCAGAAATACTGCCCTTACCTTCGTCGCTTTTAACACTTATCGTGCCGCCCAACAGATCAGAAAATTGCTTCGCAATACTTAACCACCAAGCCGATGCCTCAAAAAGAGTTAACGTTACCAGACACTATTTGATGGCAGGGGTCGAAAAGCGACTGAATCCAGTGCTGCGCTACGCCAATCCCCGTATCTTAAACGGCAAACTCCAAACGCCCAGGTCTGTGCTGTACGCTAAGATACACAGCGCCATTGTTCGAAAACTTAATCGCGTCGCTAAAAGGAGTTGATCAGCATCTGAGATCAGTGAACCGGATCGGTGACAACATAAATAGCAACCCCATAGTTAATACTTGCCCCTAACTTGACGTTGTTCTCAGGAACCATCGGCGCAAGTGTTGCAACAATATTGTCAATCGTGTCCTTCATATTCATTGGCTTAAGCGAAACTTCTATCGCGCCTGCCTGCAAGTTTGAAAAATCGAGAACCTCGTTAACGACGTTCAACAGCAGTTTGGACGAACGTTGAATTTGTGACACATAGGCAGCTGCATTAGCACTCAGCTCTTCCTGTGCACAGAGTTCACTAAAGCCGAGACCCCATTCAATGGTGTTCGGATTTCATGGCTCATTGATGCTAAGAACTTTGCTCTGCTTACAACCACCTTAGCCTCGATCGATTGCTTTTGAGAGTGTTGAACTAACCTCGTCAACACGGCAGCGATAACGAAGAGTAGGGAGACAGTTCCGCAGACTGCAATAAAGTTCTTCACCATTGAGAATTCTCCAATAATCGGAAACGGTGCAACAGCGATAACTATCGCGACCACAAGGTATCGAGAAGCTACATCCCCCTTTGGGCACTGACACTGGCAGCGAAAGCAATTAACACACCCGCAGTTAACATCGACAGCATAACTACTGGAAGCGCTAAAATTAATCCGGCACTGAGCACAAGCGTAAAGCAATTGAGCCAGATACAGAGCCTCACTCCTTTAAGAAAAAAACTACCTTCTGCGCTTTTTCTCAAAAAACGCCAGGCAAACCAAGCTGTGCTTAGAGCCGCAAAGAAAGTAAATATTGGGTAAAGTCGAGTGCCGACCTCCGGAGTGTTGGGCCAAACCAAAAGGTTTCCATAACCAGAAACCGTAATCATAGTGAGTAACCATGCTAGCAAGCAGACGCCTAACCTCCTCGCGTGGCCATAGCCGTTAGACAATATAACGAAGAATGAAAAAATGATAAGTAGCGTGATTACACCGTAGTACATACCATCCCCTAAAAACCGGATGGCCGTGACCTGTCTCACTGTCAAAAACCTTATCGCTAGTGCAAGATCACCATATACTGCGTCGACGCGAAGCAAGAGATCATCGTCCCAGGCTCCCGGTATTGGATATAGAAAATCAGGGTAAAAAACAGCGCGGGATGCCTGGCCTGCATCAAGACCGCCTCGGTATAGGATTTCCCCACTTGCGAGTGAAATGATTTCATAGTTTCTTACAGTGGGATTGTCCAAATACAAAACCATAGGCTCTTCAGGTGGAATTTGCAGATCAAGCCACGCCTCTTTTCCGTCAAAATTGATCACCGAGCCAATTGCTACACCTGAGCCGCTGGCTACGATGCCAGCAGCCTCACTCCAATTGCCAGCACCCCAAAGGTGAGTGATTGGCTCAGCACCATAGCCTGAATGACTAAGAAAACTGAAACACAGGACAAATAGGATTCTAACCTTCACAATATCTACGCACCTAAAAAAGACAGAATGGTCTTTAACCGTTTAATTGTAGTGTGCTAACCAAAAAATCGCCGAAATACGCCTGATGCTTAGCGTGCCAGATTTCTAACAAACCCATGCGCCGGTGATGCCACCCTCTGTAACTCTCATAGTTTCTGGTTATCCACTTTTTGATATGCCACAATTACACGGCTTTTAACAAGCTAGATGACGACAAAATTTCTGATGAGGCCATGAATTATTTGCACCAAAACAGTGTAGCCAGCTGATCTTATGCACTATTTTTGAATGCCTCTGACCCACCGCCGGCAGGTAACAATCTGTTACTTCTCCAACCTGTTGATTTTGTTAGAATCACTTTAAGGCTGGCACAACAAATGCTTTGTTTATTTTTTTATATCAGTCTATTTTTTTCAGTGAGCAAATGAGTTATGAAAAAGTTTGTATCTAGACGTGAACTGCTAGGTTTGATTGGCAAGACAGGCGCCACCGCTGCGGTTCTCAAAGCAAGTACTGCCCTTGGCTTGGTTCCTGAAACCAACGTGCAATTTCCAGACATCCCGAGCGTCAACCCAGCGAATCGCCCCAGTGTTGTCATTCTAGGCGCTGGTATTTCGGGCCTCACCACAGCTTACGAGCTAGACAAAGCCGGATATGACTGTGTGGTGTTAGAAGCGTCACCAAAAGCCGGTGGACGCTGCATGACTATAAGATCAGGGGATTTGATTGACGAAGTCGGCAACCCCCAAATTTGTGAGTTCGATGACGAACCTCATATGTATTTCAATGCTGGCCCTGCTCGCATCCCAAGCACTCATAGAAATCTTCTCCGCTATTGCCGCGACTTAGGCGTCGAGCTAGAAATCTTTATAAATGAAAACAAAGAAGCCTACGTGCAAGACGACGCCATGTTTAAAGGCAAGCCAGTTAAGAATACGGCGGTGACTACAAGTGCGCGCGGCTTTATGGCTGAGATAATGGCAAAGAATTTTACCGGCCATGAACTTGACCAGCCGCTAAGTCAATACGAAGCCGAAAGCTTGCTAGGGGCAATACGCTCGTTCGGCGATCTAAGCGAAGGCGATGTCTTTAAGGGCAGTACCCGATCTGGATACGCTCACGGTGGTTTTATCGAACACGGTGTCCAAAAAGACATAGCGGACTTTTCCGAGCTGCTGAAAACAAATTTTATGCGCATGATCCTTGGCCAGAACGAAGGTGAGACTGGTCCGGTTTTATTCCAACCAGTTGGCGGAATGGACAAAATCGCGCAAGGCTTCACCAAAAAATTAGACGGCAAAATTTATTATGATGTGATGGTGTCCAGCGTTAACTTGAACAACGGCAACGGCGTCGAGGTTACATACGAACATAACGGCATGAAGTACAAGATTGACGCTGATTATTGCTTTAACTGCATCCCTTCTCATTTGATGACAGGCATCGAGAATAATTTCAACCCAGACTACATTGAGGCGATGAGTTATGTTCGTCGAGGAGAAGCATACAAGTCGGCCTTTCAAGCCAAAACCCGCTTCTGGGAAAAAGACGATATCTACGGCGGCATCTCTTGGACCAATCAGCCAATTCAGCAAATTTGGTATCCGCCACACGGTATGTTTAAAAAGAAAGGCATTGTCATGGCCGCTTATAATTTTGGTGGCGGTATGCATTTCACAAAACTATCTCAAGAGGAGCGTCTAGAGACTGCGATACTTCAGGGCCAGAAAATTCATCCAGATTATCGAGACCAAGTAGAAAAAGGCATTACCATTGCCTGGCATCGCATGAATCATATGTTGGGCTGTGCAGCCAGATGGCAGCGTGACAGTGCCGGCATGAGCGCTGAAGAAGAGCGCTTGTATCACACTCTTCAACAGCCTGCTGGCGGTCGTCACTATATGATAGGTGACCAAATATCTGTTCACTCCGGGTGGCAGGAAAGTGCGATTCTCTCGGCTCACTGGGCTATCAATGACATGATTAAGCGTCAGTCAGGCATTTCAACCATGCCTGGTGAGAAGCTTTCCTGAAACAACGAAAATTAAGCACAGGTATAAATGAAAAAGTTAATAAGTGGTTTTGCGCTCGTCCTTGTTTTATCAGTACCCGCGCAGCAGCAAACAGCTTCTGCACAGCAATACGACAAGCTAGATTTAAACAACCAGCCTTTGAGTAATAAGGTTTGCGCTACCTGTCACGGCAGCTATGGTGTGGGCAACCCAATTGTCGGCGGTCCTAGTCTTGCAGGCTTAGAACCTTGGTATTTAAAGCGCCAGTTAGAAAGCTTTCGCGCTAAATATCGAGGCAACAATAAAAACTACATTCCAGGGAATGAGATGCAAGTTTCAGTTGCGCGCCTTTCAGATACCGAGATTGAAGGTTTAGTTTCCTATATTTCGACGTGGCCCCCAGTGGCGCCAGAACAAACTATTAACGGCGATGCCAAAAACGGCTCAGCCCTATACGCCAGCTGTGCTGCTTGCCACGGCATTAACGGCGAGGGTAATGAACTGCTTGGCGCACCCGCGCTGGCCGGCAGAAATGACTGGTACATGGCCCGTCAGCTAAAATTATTTATGTCGGGTGATCGCGGCGGCAATCTAGATGATGTTTACGGACAGCAAATGCGCGCCGGCGTTCAAGCTTTATCGTCAGAGCAGGATATCAACGACGTACTAGCCTACGTCAGCACGATGAACTAAGACTTTCACAACAGACACTACAACTAACTTAAACGAAATTGATTCCGCATTTAATAATAATGATTCTGAGCAAGCACTGAGGAACTAGGCATGGCAAGCAATAAAGAAGAAGTAATTGAGCAAACCTCCGACACGGATGAAGTAAAAGACGCTGCCGCGCAGAGCGGATCACTTATCCCCCAGATTAGTAATTTTAATATGATCCTGATCACCGGCTTTGGAATGGCGATTGTTATTATCATTGTCATGCTTGCCAGTGGCGAACCTGCATCAGATATGGCCTCAGCTGCGCCTGTTGCTGTCGAATCCTCTGTGTCAGCATCGACTGCATCGACCCCAACTGCTCTTGGCTCAACTACATCTAATAGCTCAACTATAGCAGCCGCCGTAACACCAGGTGACGTGAATTTAGGTGGAATTGAACGCAAAGGTGAGGGCCGTCATTTTTACACTACAATTAAAATCCCAGCAAACGCCGAGACTCTCTACTTAAGCGGTTCTGGCGCGAGTCGAAATGAAGATGGCAGCTGGGGTGATATGGAAGCTCAGGTGGAAGATACCTTTAATAGCTTTAGAGACAAACTTGAGGCCGAGGGATGGTCGATGTCTGACATAGTGCAAGTGCGCGCGTTTGCTGTTTCAGATGACTACGGTCTGCTAGATTTCGATGGTTTCAATCGCGGCTACAGAAAATTCTTTGGCACCGAAGAGAACCCAATGAAGCCGGTGCGCTCATTTGTTGAAATAGCAGGCTTGGTCGTTCCTGGCTGGTTAGTAGAGATCGAGATTCGCGCAGCTAAACTACCTTAAGAAAAGCATTTAAAAAGCTCAGCACCAAAACAAAGAGACTGCTCAGGAAATTCTGAACAGCCTCTTTGCAACTAGGACCATTGATCATTTGGCCGCGCTGCCTAGGCCAATCAGCTTTGCCAGTCTCGACCTCTATATCTGCATGCCATTAATAGTAGAAACTTCTATACCCCTCAATTTGAAAAGACTCCACACCCGGCAACATACATCTAACCCACATGTAACCTACATCAGCTTTACTGAAATTTGACGTAAACCCCTCTATTAACCATAATTTTTGCTCTATATTAGCGCTTAAAAGCACCAAAATAGCGCGCTTATTGGCAGTCAAAGTCTTTTATGCTAACCCTATTTCTCTACGATCCACTATTTCAGCCGGCTCCGCACCCGCCAAAGCACTATAAACAGTGAGGATACGTGACTGCTCAGGGCACGACCCCCGCACTGTTGATGGTCATCTTTTATCTATATTGGTGCCATTAATGACAGTAATGGGCCGATAATGCGCATTAAATGCGGTTTATGGTAAAAATGTGTGCATTTTGGTATTAAATTTGCAACATCACTAGTTGTAATTAATACTGCTGGACATAGCTACACGTAATGATTGTGGCTTTCCAATAAGAAATACCTACTATCAATGAGGATCCACATGAAGACTAAAACTCTACGACACCACATAAATGGTGGCGCTGTAGCTCTGCTGGCAGCAACCACACTTCCGCTGTCGAGCTTTGTCGCCGCCCAGAGCGAAGACTTAATCGAAGAAGTCATTGTCACAGGTTCTAGAATCGCAAGAGACTCAAATCTGACCGGCACTAACCCTATCCAATCGGTAAGCGCGGAAGATATCCGTGCATCTGGTGAGTTTTCACTTACCGACGTCGTAAACGATATTCCGTCACTTTTGAGTTCTGTTTCCTCAGAGCAGTCAATAGATGATGGTGGCAACACCTCTGATGGCGCGAATGTCTTAAACCTAAGAGGGCTCGGCGCCGAAAGAACCCTTGTCTTGGTTAATGGCCGTCGTCACGTAGGCGGGGTCCAAGGCACTGGAGCCGTAGATATTGGTTCAATTCCTCAGGGACTAGTCGAGAGAGTCGAAGTTTTAACTGGCGGCGCATCGGCTGTCTACGGCGCTGATGCTGTTACAGGCGTTGTAAACTTTATTCTCAAAGATGATTTCGAAGGCTTAGAATTCGGCGGTAATTTCGGCATGTCCGAATATCGCGACGGCCAGCAGAGCTCAATGTCCGTATTATTTGGACGCAACTTCGCCGACGGACGTGGCAATTTTACCGCGGCGCTTGATGTCCGTAACGACGAAGGCCTAAAAGTTTCGGACCGATCCGACGGGCTTCGCACAGGCTCCGGCGGCAACTGGGTTAATCCAGACCTGCGTTTTCAAACTGGTGAAATCACTACCAGCACGCCTAACTTTGCCCGATTCTTTGACTTCGCTGCAACCGGTGCGGTTCCAGTAGGATCGCGAATTCCTACTTCTGCTAGCTTCGCGCAAGATTATACCGCGCAGTTTGGTGCAGCCCCGAGCCTAACCTCGCAAGAGACTGCTTTAATAAACAGAGCTGGAAGTGCACCACAGCGCGCAGTTCTGCCCTTTAGAACATTCCCATTTACCTCTGGATACGGCCAAATCATTCCCGGCAATCCGTTCACCTTTAATGGCTTCGATCCTGAAACGCCTATCGACCTCAATAACAATGGCAATCCTGACTGCCTAGATTCATTCACAGGTGCCTTTGCTGTCGATGCAATTATCGGGGGTTGCTGGAGCGTCGGAGAAAATGGCAGCTACGCGCCTGTTCAAGAGGGCTTAATCGCGTCTGGATTCCAGGGTTTTGGTGGTGATGCTTTTACTCAAAACAGAAATAACAAAAGCGACATCTTGCTTCCCGATCAAAGAGCGACATTAAACTTTCTTAGCCACTATGACCTGACCGATCAAATGACAGTGTTCGGTGAACTCAAATACTCGAATCAAACCACCAGCACAGAAACCCGCCCTAGCTCATTCTGGGATCTATTGCTTGGAGCGCCTGACAACCCCTATTTGCCTGACTTCATCCAAGATGTGGCTAATGCCACTGGCGGTGTAGCCATCACAATCGATCCGGTCTTGTTTGATGCCACCCGTTCAACTGAGCGCGATACTTACAGATTTGTAGGCGGCATAAAGGGTGAGTTCGACAACAGCTGGACCTATGAACTAAGCGTGAACTACGGCAACTATCAAGAGGAAGCCCGCAGTACAGGCTCGGTAATCAATGACCGTTTCTTCGCCGCCATTGATGCGACCACTGATGCGTCTGGCCAACCAGCTTGTCGTTCCACGGTTGATCCAACAACTCCCGCCCAGAATACGCCGTTTAACATACCCTCGAACGACCCAGGCTATTTTTCATTCACCCCCGGCGATGGCACCTGTGTGCCTTTAAATATCTGGGCAGGCCAGCCCGGTGTCACGCAAGCGGCTGCCGATTGGGTTACTGCTGACACTTTTCAGAAGCTGGAAATTGAACAAACAGTGTTTCTAGCAACCATATCCGGTGACAGCTCTGATTTCTTTGAACTGCCAGGCGGGCCGGTTGGTTTTGCCACTGGTGTTGAGTACCGCGAAGAAAAAGCGACATCCACTTTTGATAATTTGCAGTTAGGTATTATTCCTGCCGGAGCGCCTTTCGCTCAGGGGACACAGCTTAGCGACGTTTCGGGCAACGCAAACCTTGTATTTAGACCTGCGCTGGGAAATAACAACGAGTCTGGATCTTACGACACCACGGACTTTTTCTTAGAAACGTCATTGCCTTTGTTAAGTGACGTTCGCTTCGCTGAAGAACTCACTGTGAATCTCGCTGGTCGTGCCTCTGATTATTCTACTATTGGCTCAGCGAACGCATGGGAAGCTCGTTTTATATGGTCGCCAATTGAAAGCCTGTCTCTTCGCTATGGTATTTCTGAGGCAGTGCGTGCTCCTAACATTACAGAGCTTTTTGGCCCGCAAGTAGGTACTACCTTCCGCCCGAATGACCCCTGTGATGCCGCACAAATCACGGCAATTGGCGTTGAAGACCCTAGTTTAGCTGCAAGCACTCAGGCCAACTGCATAGCAACATTTCAAGCCATTGGTTTGGACCCGTTTGATGCAAATGGAGCTTATGCCTTCGCTGATCCACTATCGGCATCATTTGGCGGTTTGGCAGGTGGCAACCCTAATCTGACTGAAGAGACAGCTGACACTGTGACTTATGGTTTTGTTTTTCAGCCGTCATTCCTTGACGGTTTCAGCCTCACGGTTGATTACTATGACATAGAAATTGAAAATGCTATCGAATCAGTGACAGGTCAGGACATTGTTGATGGCTGTTACCAAGCCGCTTCTTTAAATCCAGCGTTCTGTGGTTCTTTGACAAGAAGCACAGACTCCGGCTCGCCACAGTTCGGTGGTTTCAACTTTCTTCAATCTTCAGACATAAACTTCTCAAGATTAGAAACTGCTGGCTACGACCTTACCGCTAGCTATTCCTTCGACTTCAGAGATCATAATTTCGAAGTGTCAGTGACGGGTAATAAGGTTAATAAATTAGACTTTTTCACTAATCCAACTGATCCCTCTGTAGTCAACCCAGAACTAACGGAAATCAATCGTCCGGAGTATTCAGGCAATGTATTTCTAGGATGGAACTGGGGCGAGTTAAGTATAGGCTGGCAGTCTCAATACCTAGGCGAAATGCTTGAGTCCGAAATTGAAGTGGAAACAGCCAATGCGCTTTATGGACGCGCTGTTCTTCAGGGAGATACTTGGATTCACGATTTAAATGCTACTTATCTCTGGAACGATCAACTAACTGTTTTCGGCGGCATTAACAATGTGACACAGGAAGTTCCATTCATCACGACTAACGCATTTCCTGCGAGTCCTCGTGGCCGAATGCTTTTCCTAGGTGCTAATTACACTCTGTAGTTTGGCCCAGCTATCTAGCAGTGAATACTAGATAGAGATAATCTTGATAGAGAAAAAGCCCACTCCAGTGGGCTTTTTCTTGTCTGACATACAACAAGAGAATACTTCGGCGAGTACGATCTAGAACTGGAATCGGCTGCAAGGATATATAACAAAAAAATGACGGCTTTTTTTACTGCTGGTTTTCTTTAGTTGACTTCAATCGGCTTTATCCTTTGCCGCTTGTGTTTATTGGATCAGTTCACCACACTGGCGTGATAAGAAGTTTAACAATGGTTTCTCTGATGCTTAGCAGTCTGCAAAATATAGCGCAAAAACTTTTAGCCGCGATGTTGGGCACTGTGCTCGTTGTAACAACCGCACTAATATTCATACCTAACCGAACCGCACTACTGTCTTCAAAATTCTTTTTAGCATCATCAGAAATCGTCTTATCAGATTTGAAAGGTCTGACAATCGGTTGGGGTGAAATTAATTTCGATGAGATGACTCTGCTCATTAGTGAAAAGGGTTCAGCGACACTAAAGAGTGGCAGCGTATCCTTTCAGCTTTTCAAGTTATTCGCAGGAAAACTGGATACCATTGATATTGAACAGATCCAGTACGTTGAATTGAATCCAGCTAAGGATGAACCTAACAACGAATCTTTCATCGATCTGGAGCTGCTTAATAAGATATTGGCAAAAACACCTGCACTGCCCTTTAATCGATTAGCAGTAGATAGCGCCCAAATAAGCGTAAATGAAATAAACCTCGACTCTAAGCTTTTACTTTCTGTGCAACCGTTGGCCCTCAATTTTAATGCGAAGGAAATGCACAACCAAACATTTAGTTTAAGCGGTTCGCTGTATCAAGACTCTGCTCAGAGCTTTGAAGGCACGCTCTTGTTTGACGATAGCGGTAGAGAGATTTTAAGCTCAGAAATCGATATAGTTGTAAGCGATGCAGGATTGAAATTCATTGCACGCAGCGACGCACATCCTCAAAAATTAATTAATTATTTGCAAAAGTTCACTAATCTCCAGGGCTTTTCCAGTTCCGCAGATCCATCAGCCTTTACCCTTGCGCTTAGCTATCTTGAGGCTGCTGTGAGCACAGTAAATTTCGACTTTACCTTTACTGAACAGGCACCAACTATTAGTTTCAATCCGCAATTAGTAGATGCACAGATCAACCTTGTGATTCCGCTACCAAGCTCGATTGCCGGCAGCTATGCAGTTACTAGTAAGCATTTACGGCTTGTTTTGAGTGACTTTACCAGCGAGCTAGAAGCGAATTTAGCAGAAAATATAATCGTGAGCGACCTTACCTTTAAACAAAACAGTGTCAGCTGCAACTACTTTACAGAGTGTGATATTAAAACATCGATAGCAGCAACTTCTACTGTTGATGCAGGCTTAAACGGCGTGCTGGAAAATTTTTCAGCAGAAACAACAATCATAGCTTCTTGGACTGAACCAGTCCTTAGAGTAAGCAGCGAGAGCTTGGCGTTTTCCGTGCCATCAATAGTACAAAAGGACCTTGCCGGGGAAGCCGATGTTGAAGTGACGAAGCTTATCCTCGAACAAGATTTCAATCGTAAAATATTCTCAGCTCAGGCAAGCTATTTGGCGCATGATGTTAAGTTAGATAACGCTACAGTAGAAATCAGTGACTTGAACATCTCTGGCGACATCGACATCAAAGACAGTAATTTAGAGATGTCTGCTCGCCTTGTCTTAGCGAATCAGCTCACAGTCAACACATCGTTAAAGCACAATTTTAATGATGGACAAGGCCATGCCGAAACTGTCTTGGACAGCTACAGCTTTAGCCAGATCACGCCAATGAGCAAACTTGTTAATTTGAAAAACTATGATGCAGAACTTATCGCAGGCACAGTGACAGGCCAAAGTGAATTTTACTGGCGCCAGGCGATCGACGGGAAATTCGAAATTGGTGGGCCTATCAACTTTATGCTAAGTGATCTCAGCGGATACTACGATGAACTATTTTTTATTGGGTTTTCAACAGCAGTTAACGCAGACCTCACCCAAGCTTGGAAATTTCGATCAACTGAGCCGATGCTGGCTGAAATTGCTACTGTCGATATGGGGATTCCTACTAATGATATCCGGTGGAATTACAGCTGGGAGTATTCCTTAGAGTTAGAAAATGAATATAGCTTGCTGTCGATAACCAATCTAACCGCAGCCATCCTTGGCGGCGAGGTCTCGGTCCCTCGAATAGACTTCGATAGCAATCAGCCACAAAGCGATTCAAACATTGTAATTAGTAGACTAAACCTGGAAACCATCGTTGGTTTGGCTGACTATCCGGGCCTGAAGGTTGACGGCTATATCAGCGGTTATTTGCCGGTCTCACTAACCGACTCTGGCTTCAATCTCAGCGATGGACTTATCAGTTCGTTAAGCCCAGGAGGCACAATTAGCTATTTACCGAAAGCCCCTGCAGGGTCAAACTCAAGATTAAAACTAGTTAACGATGCCCTTAGTAATTATCAATATAGCCGACTAGACACAAATGTTGTATATGCTGAAAACGGCGACCTAACCCTCGCGGTTCAGCTTCAAGGCTTCAATCCAGACATGAACAAAGGCCAAACGATCAACCTCAATGTCAACGTAACTGACAATATCCCCAACTTGCTAAAAAGCCTGCAGGCAAGCCGCTCGATAACTGATGTGCTGGAAGAATCACTCAACAAATACAACAAAAGCGAAATCCAGCGGTCTGATAATCAGAGATAGTTCAGCAATGGTTCATTCTTATGCGCTATTCTTCACAAAAGTTATCAACGGACGCAACTAGCCATGGATCGAAAAATAGCAATCCCCCTATCCTTTGTGGCATTGATGCTCGCCGCCTGCTCCCCCACTGTTCAGGTTGCTATACCTAATGAACCAATCACTATCAATTTAAATGTACGCATCGAACATGAAATTCGCATCAAAGTTGAACAACAATTAGATGATATTTTCGCCAGCGATAGCGATTTATTCTAATCATCGAAAATAAAGGATACCGTAATGAGAAGAACACTTACTCCCCTATTCTCCTTAATTCTCTGTCTATTGATCTTCCCAACGGCTTTCGGTCTAACGCTGCAAGAGGCCAAGGAAGGTGGGATTATAGGAGAGCGCCGGGACGGCTATGTTGGATTCGTAATTAGCGGTGTCGCGGCTGAGGTAAGCGAGATGGTTCAAGACGTGAATCGACAAAGGCGCGATCGCTATCGGCAAATAGCCCAACAAAACCGGATCAGTGTTGAGCAAGTCTCGGCATTGGCTTATGACAAAGCGGTAGAAGCGACACAAAGCGGACATTACTTGCAAGACCCATCTGGCGCTTGGGTAAAGAAATAGCTTCTTCAGATTTATCCGAACAACACTCGAACTGGTCGCTAAATATGAAAAACAAACACGAAAATATACTCTCTACAATTGGTAACACCCCCACCGTAAAAATAAATACCCTTGCCCCAGAAAACGTGAATCTGTATGTAAAAGTAGAAGCCTTTAATCCTGCGGGGTCGGTAAAAGATCGCTTAGCGCTTGGGGTAATTGAAGCTGCCGAGGTTAGCGGCGAACTGCTGCCGGGTCAGACAGTGGTAGAGGCAACCAGTGGCAACACAGGCATTGGCTTGGCGATGGTCTGTGCTCAGAAAGGCTATCCACTGGTCATTGTTATGGCTGATAGCTTTAGTATTGAACGCCGTAAATTAATGCGCTTTCTCGGAGCTCAGGTGATTCTAACGCCTGCTGCTTACAAGGGCAGTGGGATGCTCGCTAAAGCTGCTGAGCTAGCGAAAGCTCACGGCTGGTTTCTAACCCGCCAGTTTGAGAATGAGGCGAATGCATTAATGCATGAACGCACAACTGCTGTTGAAATATTACGAGATTTTGAAGGCGAAAAGTTAGATTACTGGGTGTCCGGATTTGGCACTGGCGGAACCCTCAATGGGGTTGCTAATGTTTTGAAACAGCAGCGTCCAGACACAAAAATTGTTGTTTGCGAACCCGATTCGGCTCAATTAATCGCCAGCGGCGTCGCTCAACCTGACGCAACAGATCAAGGCTCATCTGCAAGCCACCCGGCATTTAATCCACATATGCTGCAAGGCTGGACCCCCGACTTCATCTCGGCTCTAGCGGGTCAAGCAGTCTCCCGCAAACATATAGACCAATTAGTCCCTGTATCTGGCAATGAAGCCATTAAATGCTCAATCGACTTGGCTAGGAAAGAAGGAATTTTGACTGGGATTTCCGGCGGCGGCTGTTTCGCTGGTGCCTTAAAAATCGCCCAACAAGCAGAGTCTGGCAGCACGATTTTGTGTATGTTGGCCGACACTGGAGAACGTTATTTGAGCACGCCTCTTTTTGCAGATGTTGAGAATGAGATGAACGGTGAAGAGCAAAAAATATCTAAATCAACACCAAACTATCAATTTTAAATAGTTCTAGTGATTAATAAAAAAGCCAGCATCTGCTGGCCTTTTTTATGAGCGTCTTGTGTGTACTTGCTAGCTAATGAGTATCCTGCAGGCTGCTCTTGTAGGTTTCTGTAAGCATGACAACACAAAGCAAAGACAGCCCAGACGCGATCGCGATATAAACAGACACCCAAATAATATCGTACTCATACCATAGGTAGGTGGCAATGATTGGTGCGAATGCACCACCGAGTATGGCGCCTATTTGATAGCCTAGCGACGCCCCAGAATAGCGAACTTCGGTACTAAACAACTCCGTAAAAAAAGCTGCCTGTGGGCCATACATCAAACCAAGAAATACCAGCCCTCCACCTATACCTAAAACGATAAGCCAGAAGTTACCAGTGTCTATCAAAGGGAACAATGCAAAAGACCACAGCCCCGTCAGCACAGCGCCCATCATAAATATTCCTCGACGGCCGTGCCTATCGGAGTAAGATGCCGCCCAAAACTGAGCTGGAATCTGTAGCATTGAAGCAAAAAGCACGGCAAATAGCATATTTTCTCTAGACATAGCTGCGCCCTCGGGATCACTCCCATAGGCCAGCACAAAACCAATCAGTATATAAAAGGTGACCTGAATAGAAAGAAAGGCCCCTGCCGCCAAAGCAATTCGTTTCGGGTATTTAGCCAAGGCTACCAACACCGGAGAACGTTGAATTGGCGCGTCGGCCGGAGCCTGCGCCTGTTTGTTGTTTTTCAGCAATTCGAGCTCTTTAAAGGCATCGGTATCTTCCATATGTAACTGGACATACATACTAATACCAATCAACGCGACGCTGGCAACGAAGGGTATTCTCCAGCCCCACTCCATGAAAAACTCTTCCGATACACTGCGACTAATAAGAATAAAGGCAAGGTTCGCTAGTATCACTCCAACAGGCGCACCTGCTTGAGCGAAAGCCCCATAGAAGCCACGTTTATCCGATGGCGCGCTTTCAGTAACCAGCAGCATTGCGCCGCCCCACTGACCACCAATTGCCAAACCTTGGGTGAAGCGTAAAATACTTAACAAAATTGGCGCCGCAATACCGATTGTCGCAAAAGTAGGCAATAAACCTATCAAGGTTGATGCCACACCCATCATCACCAAAGCGATAACAAGGGTTTTTTTGCGACCAACACGATCTCCCCAATGCCCAAAGATAATGCCGCCGAGCGGGCGAGCAATAAAGCCAAAGGCGAAGGTACCAAAAGAGAAAATAAGACCAATCGCAGGAGAACTGTCAGGAAAAAAAGCAGCGGGAAAAACTAATGCTGCGGCGGTTGCATAGAGGAAAAAGTCATACCACTCAATACTGGTACCCGCTAGGGCAGTCAGCGCCACCTTTCTCATATTGGATTTTAGATGAACCTCATCGGCTGGCGCATTAACATCTGTGGTCATAAACTCTCCGTTTGTCATTATTCTTATTGATGACCGACAATAGCAGCTTAAGTAACAAGGTCGCAGTAATATGCGCCCAACGACCCGTTTTGCAGTATTATTGGACTTATGATTTACAGTTTACTAGGAACGCTACATCTTATCGCCATATTCGCATTGGTCGGCGCTATAGTGATCGAAAATATAGCGACAAAGCCTACGATTACTAAAGAAGATATCATTAATCTTGCTCGGGTAGATGCCGCCGCAGGAATCAGTGCTATTTTGACACTAGGGTTTGGCCTAGCCTTGTGGTTTGGCGTTGGCAAGCCAGCAGAATTTTATACCAGCAACCCTATTTTTCATGGGAAGTTAGGACTATTCGCCTTGTTAGTAGTATTTGGTGCCTATCCTGCCAACTTCTTTTTCAAGCAGCGTAGTACCCAAGCAGACACTATCGACGTCCCTAAATCGGTAAGAGTCTTTCTTAAAATTGAATTACTTATTGTCTTCATCATTCCTCTTCTGGCCTTTTTAATGGCAAGAGGAATTGGCCTACCAAGCTAATTAACCGCCGTGCATGTTAAAACCAAATAGGCTGTGAGATGAACAAACTTACAATGATCTTGATTACTGCACTGACAATGCTCACATTGCAGTGCTCATTGGTGCGCGCCCAAAGGCTGGACCAAGCGGCCCTTTTACAAGCTATTTCTGGCCCTGACCGAGCGGTAAGCGACTTCATTCGCGATCCAGTTCGTAAGCCAGTTCAGGTTCTGGATTTTCTAGGTGTCACACCAGGAATGACTGTATTGGACCTATACGCGGCTGGCGGCTATTACACTTTTATTTTTTCAAAAGCTGTCGGCCCCGAGGGCACAGTGTATGCACAGAACACAGTACGCGGGCGGCAATTCGTGGAAGACCGGCAAGATATCACTCAAGGCCAAGCCTTAGATCAAAAAATAGAACAAGGAAAACTAAGCAACGTGGTGCAGATTGTTCGGCCACTGGCAAGCTTAGGTCTGCAGCCAGGTTCCTTGGATACAGTGATGGTGGCTCAAGTATTACATGACTATTATAATCCCAATCCTGATCGAGCTTTGAACATGCTCTTGCAGATCAAGGCCTTGTTAAAACCAGGTGGGGTTATCGGAATCACTGATCATGTAGGAATTGCTCGCTACAACAATAATGACCTGCATAGAATGACAATAGCGCAAGCCACGGCTGTGGCACAAGAAGCAGGATTCGAGGTTTTTGAAAGCGATCTACTGCGGGTGCCCAGCGATAATCACAGTAGAAGTATCTTTGACCCGAGACTCAACCGTACTACCGATAGGTTCTTACTCAAGCTCAGGAAGCCAGAGCCACCAGAGCGACAGCCCTAACCTGATCGTAATTGATCCTGAGTATAATCAGCTTGGACCTTTTAATCATATTTGATAGTCTAATTCCACTAGGCCAATCTTACTTTGAATGTAAAGATTGCGCGAAACGAACATAAGGACCTAAACCCCATGAATGGCAAACACAAAGCAGGCCTCAACCAGCTTTATCGCGAGAACCCTACCGAGGCTGACAAACTTCTATGGGGACATAAACAAACTAGCAGCAGGCGGGGCTTTCTAAGTAAAGGCGCTACCGCTGTAATGGGCGCCGCTCTTGGAATGAGTATTCCGTTTTCTAAAAATATGCCTGCCGGACTTATCCCAGCCGCATTTGCTGCCGACAATGCCCCGCAGCAGATCCAAGGCAAAGACGGACTAATTGTTCTCAACGACCGTCCGATTAACGCTGAAACACCAGCCCACCTTTTAAATGATGACATCACACCAAACAACCGCATGTTTGTCCGCAACAATGGCATCCCGCCAGCAAATATAAATCCTGACACATGGAAGTTAGAAATCGCTGGCGAGTCCTGCTCGCGCCCGACAGACTTTACAATTACACAGTTAAAAGAGACCTTCGAAACTGTCACTCTGCAGCTTCAATTGGAATGCGGAGGCAATGGGAGAAGCGAGTTCATTCCCGCCGCTAGCGGTAATCAATGGAGCACCGGAGCGATAGCCTGCCCTACCTTTACTGGGGTTCGGCTACGAGATGTCCTTAATTACTGCGGCATTGATGCTGACGCGAAGTATATCGGGTACTACGGCGCCGACAGCCATTTAAGCGGCGACCCAGATTTAGTGCCTATTTCGCGGGGCGCACCCATTTCAAAAGCCATGGAGCGTGAATCACTAATCGCTTGGCAAATGAATGGCGAAACTATCCCTAAGCAAAACGGCGCGCCATTACGTCTAGTGATGGCTGGTTGGCCCGCCTCAGTTTCTGGCAAATGGCTCAACAAAATCGTTGTAAGAGACCAGATTCACGACGGTGCAAAAATGGCAGCTCCTTCTTACTCAGTGCCTAAAATGACAGTAGCACCCGGTTCAAAAGTACCAAATGGCGACATGAGAACAATTGAGTCCATGCCCGTTAAATCTCTAATTACTTTCCCTCAATCTGGCATTAGTCATGACTTCAGGGAAAGGTTGATCATTAGCGGACACGCTTGGGCCGGCGACGATCAGGTAAGCGGTGTTTTCATCTCCGTGGATTTCGGTGCCACCTGGCTCCCATCAGCATTGCAACCCGCGGCTAATCGATTAGCCTGGCAAAATTTTCGAACCTGGGTTCAGCTTCCTCAAGCCGGTTACTATGAAGTCTGGGCAAGAGCCATGGACAGTCAAGGCCGATCACAACCAATGGTTGTGCCCGGATGGAATCCACGCGGGTATTTGAATAACGCCTGCCATAGAATTGCTGTACAAGCAGTTTAGAGGCCTTACTATGAAACTAAAAAATATAAGCGCCGCGACATTTATCGCACTCAGTATCATACTTATGGCCGCAGTTTCCAACAGCCAGCTATCTGCACAAAATTCGGCAGATAGTGGAAGCGGGCTAATCCAGGAAGACGGCTGGCAGACAGTGCAAGCAAATTGCACAGAGTGTCATTCTGCGCAGATGATTATCCAAAATTCGGGTAGTCGAGCAGTTTGGAAGAGTCGAATATTGTGGATGCAAGAAACTCAAGGTTTGGGGGAATTGAGTGAAGATACCGAACACGCTATTCTTAGCTATCTTGCCAATAATTATGGCCCCAAAGAAGCAGGCAGAAGAAGCGGTTTAGCTGTTCACCTAATGCCTGCTAACCCGTTCGAGAGTATGAACTAAATGGCTACCGATCAAATTTCTATGTTTGGAAATGCCCCGCCAAAGCCAGAGCCTACCGAGAAACCTGCCAGTTTTACGATCAGTAAAACCTTCCAAGGCAATGCTCAAAAGGTGTTTGATCAATGGTTAATACCCGTGTTTATTGGCAAGTGGATGTTTAACAAGGAGATCATTGGCGAAAAAATAGTTAGCCTTGATAATACCGTGAGAAAAGGCGGTGACTATAAGTTCATTGTGGAAAAGAAAGGTAAAACAGTCGAGTACAGCGGCCAGTATTTAGAATTAAAGATCCCAAATCAACTTGTCTTCAGCTGGGTTAAAGACGGACGAGAAGATCGCTGCAGCAGAATCAGTCTGCGCTTTGAAGAAGACGGCACTAAAACAAAAATGAAATTTTCAATGAAACTAGATCCAGCTCTTAATGATCAGAAAGAAAGCATTAAAAGAGTTTGGAATGCTCGATGCACGGCTCTCGCCGAGCGCCTAAAATAGAGCAGCGATTACTGCTTCAATATTTAGCGGCCTATTTGCGATTGCCGCGCTTCACGCAAAGTCCTGGTCGCCGCTATCGGCAGAATAAACCCATCTTGCACGTTTTTATTGACCACTTTAGTCACTTTCTCTAAATAGTCTGCATGGTCTGAATACAGTGATTGCAATATCTGCTCATTAAACGGTTCGTGCGAGCCATAAAGGAAGCAAAATCTATTAGCACCCGTGTTCATACCTGTATTTGTAGCAGTCGGTACCGCATGCTCCGCGAGGCGAATACCACCTAACACATTGCCATATTCATCTCTGGCAAATTCAAGTTCTGGCATCATTCTGGAGACTTGCAAGGACTCTCCAATTGGTGGAGCGATGTCCTCTTTCACCCAAATGACAAGATGATTGAAGGCAGCATCCATGACATCTCGAAATGGGACAGTGCTATATGCCGGCAACTCACAATCCGACTCTCTAGGGGTAACACCATCCAGCGCTAGTCCGTCTCTTAAACGGCCGACTTTTCCGTACTCAATTTCAAAGGGCACATCAACATGAGATGTTCCTGCCACTTCCCACTGCCTAAAGGTTTCAGTGTTGGGCTGGGGCATTGCTGCTCTTCGCGACATATCTGTCTCGGCCATTATTTTGAAAATTTTCACGCCTTGGTCATCGCGAATTCTGCCGCCACCACCGTGCACCATAACGCCATCATAAATAGGTTCCAGAGGGTGAATGTTATTCAGGTAAATCGCTAAGCGAGATGCTGATTGTGAATGTCCTGTTGCTAAAATTTGCTCGGCTTTCAGCCCACTCAAAATATCAACCGAATTACCCGATGTTTCACCAGTTCTGTTTATCGCTTTGCCAACGCTTGAAAAAATATCATAAGAAAGCTCGTCTCGTAGAGCCATCCCGTCATGAGTCACATCGAGACTTGAGTATCTGAGTGAACTCCAATCCTTCATGGTATCAATGCCCATTTGTTGCGCCGAAACCGCCACATAAGCATAGCCATTTCGAATAAAATGCTCACCGGACTGCCACCAGTCAATATCCTTATCTGGCCCACCCGTGACGTTAATCCACTCTACTACCACGACGCCATTGAACTGCGCTGCAGACACTGGCCGGCGAACGATCAAGCGCGTTTTATAGCGGTGACCAGAATCAACGATGACTGAATTCTCCATCTCCGAACTCGAATATCTGTTAGCCAAACCTTCGATGAAATACTCTTCCTCGAGATAGCCTCGACTAGTTAGCTCAATAGCCGAAGCGCTATAAATCGTGTTCAAAGAAGGATGGCCTGCTGGATCAATAGAGATTGGCCCATTAATAACAGCATCGGGGACGGCCGCTGATAGTGCTCCACTAAACAGAATCGGCAGCGCTAGATAGAGCGCTGTTACGCTTAATTGTGATCGACTAATTTTGATCATGCTCGTGTAATCCCTATTCTGAGCTCAATTTTTAGAGACGCTTACCGGTGAATACTACTGCCAACTACGTACCAATTCATCGTAATCGATGGTGATCGGCACAGGCTTCTCATTCGCTAATTTCTCCTTCGGCGCTCCAGGCTGAGCAAACCAATACTCACGACTTTGCCTATCGTTTAATTTAGGGCCGCACTCGCCCAAAACATCGGCACGCTCTAATCTCTGCATCAGCCTTTCTTGTGCAACGGCCAATGCTGTCATTGCTTGCTGCGGCGATTTTGCACCAGATGCTGCATCACCTATATTCTGCCACCACAGCTGAGCCAAGCGCGGATAGTCGGGAACGTTGGTGCCGGTAGGCGTCCACTGCACTCTTGCTGGAGAACGATAAAATTCTACCAGACCGCCTAACTCCGCAGAACGCTCAGTGAAGCTTTCATGGCGTATGTCTGAATCTCGTATAACGGTTAGTCCAACATGGCTTTTCTTGAGAGACACAGTTTTCGACGTAACAAACTGAGCGTAAAGCCAAGCCGCTTTGGCGCGATCGGTAGGGGTGGAGTTCATTAATGTCCAAGCACCGGTGTCTTGATACCCTAATTTTTGTCCTTCTTGCCAATAAGCGCCATGGGGAGAAGGTGCCATTCGCCATTTTGGCGTGCCGTCTTCGTTCATAACAGGCAACCCGGGCCTAACCATGTCTGCTGTGAACGTCGTGTACCAAAATATCTGCTGAGCAATGCTGCCTTGAGCTGGCACCGGCCCGGCCTCGCTAAACACCATTCCAGCGGCTTCAGGTGGTGCATAATTTCGTAGCCATTCGATGTACTTCGTCACTGAATAAACGGCGGCAGGGCCATCTGTAGCGCCGCCTCTTTCTACGGTGGATCCGACCGGACTGCAGCCTTCTACACGAATACCCCATTCATCTACCGGCAGGCCGTTAGGAATACCGGCGTCTCCTGCACCGGCCATAGACAACCAAGCATCGGTAAAGCGCCAGCCTAGAGAGGGATCTTTCTTACCATAGTCCATATGACCATAGACTCGCTGGCCATCGATTTCGCCTACATCATTGGTAAAAAAGTCAGCAATATCTTCATAGGCCGACCAGTTAACAGGAACACCTAATTCATATCCGTACTTATCCAGAAACTGCTGCTTTATCGCCGGATCAGTGAACCAGTCATACCGAAACCAATAAAGGTTAGCGAACTGCTGGCTGGGCAATTGATAGATTTTGCCATCCGGACCCGTCGTAAATGATAGGCCTATAAAGTCTTCCAAATCCAATGTCGGGGATGTGACGTCTGCCCCCTCCGCGGCCATCCAATCGGTTAAATTACGGACCTGCTGATATCGAAAGTGGGTTCCAATTAGATCGGAGTCATTGACATAGGCATCGTAAATATTTTCACCAGACTGCATCTGAGTCTGTAGTTTTTCAACCACATCACCTTCGCCGATAAGGTCGTGGGTCACTTTTATGCCGGTAATCTCGGCAAAGGCTTTAGCAAGAGTTTGCGACTCATATTCGTGCGTTGTGATCGTCTCTGATACTACTTTAATTTCCATTCCCACAAAGGGTTTCGCAGCCTCTACAAACCAGGCCATTTCGGCCATCTGCTGCTCCTGGCTGAGCGTTGAAGGCTGAAATTCTGGCAGCCACTGGCTGACATCATCAATATCTGCATAGGCATTAACTGCAGCTACCATAAATAATGCTGCTGAAAGTCTTGATCGAACAGAAACTAGTCTAAGCATGTAAACCTCAACGCCCACTTGCGTGGTTGTAGTGAACGGAAATAAATATTAATGATAAAAGCACTAAACAAACAGAAAAACCAATAGTCCAAACAAAGCACAAACCGCAAGTGCCCACCAAAGGCTTAAGCTAGCGAGCCCTAGCCAGGCTAAGCAGATGAAGGCACTGCCTAGCAGGGTTACGAATAGACGGTCTCCCCGAGTGGTTTCAAAGCGCAGTATGCCAGTACGGGGGTCTCCGCCCGGACTAAAATACTCCCATACCGACATCGCTAAGATAAAAGCTGCGATGCTGAGAAAAAAAGTGGCAGTAGGTTGTGTCCATGCCATCCACGATAAGTCCATTATAAGGCCTCAATGTAGGGTTAACTGCTAATTTAAGTAGGGCACAGAGCTTAGCAAAATTTTACACTTACCCCAATTGTTTATATGCTATGGCCCAATGTCTGAGATCACACCCATTTTGCCACGCCCCCCAAGTTTTTTGCAGGCTCTTATCTGCTTTAGCGTGATTGTTATCACTATTGCAGGAGGCCTTTTTGGCCTAGGTATCAGCCTGCATGCACTGATGTTTCTATGCCTTCTGTGGGTTGGACTGCACGCCTATAGCCTAGGACACGACTATTTGCAGATCCGCGAGCTGATGAATAGCGCTCTGACTAGAGCCATGCCTGCGATTTATATATTTATACTTATCGGGATGGTGATTTCTAGTTTCATGCACAGCGGGACTATCGCCACCCTAATGTATTATGGCCTAAGCTGGCTTAGTCCTAGTTTGTTTCTAGCGGTGGGAATGCTGCTGTGCGCAGTGATGTCCGTTGCCACCGGAACATCTTGGGGTACAGTCGGTACTTTAGGGGTCGTTTTTATCGGCATTGGCTCTGCTATGAACATCCCCGCGCCTCTCGTGGCTGGCATGATCGTCTGCGGCGCCACCTTTGGCGATAAGATGTCCCCTATTTCAGATACGACTAATCTCGCCGCCATGAGCGCCGGCACCGATCTCTATCGGCACATCTTCTCCATGCTCTTCACCACCGTTCCTACCTTTGGCCTCACCTTCCTGATTTTTTTAGTGATTGGGCTAGACTATGGAGATCAAAATTTAGAACTAAGCGAGGTAACATCGATTCAAGCCGCTCTTGCCATCAACTACGGCCTTACCCCGATGGTGACTCTATTGCCTCTTGTTTTGTTAGCCACACTGAGCATTCGAAAAGTTCCCGCTGAGGTGACGATGTCATGCAGCATTATGCTCGCCGTGCTGATAGCCGTTGTCTACCAAGGCGAAAACCCTATCGCTGTTCTTAATGCGCTGTGGGAAAACACTCCTGAATCTACTGGCATCCAAAGTCTCGATGCTCTGCTCGGCCGCGGCGGCATTAGCAGTATGAGCTGGACCTTACTATTGGCATTAATGGCAATAGCATTAGGAGGGATTTTGCACGGGGCCGGGATTCTTAAAGCACTGTTGGCCGGGATTATCGCCAGAGTGCAGCGCACTACCACCCTTATTGCGACAACCATTCTGTCTGGCTTCTTAGGCAACATTGCGATGGGCGAGGCGTACATTTCAATTATTTTGAACTGCCAACTCTTCAAGCCAAAGTATGAGCAGCAGAAATTGGAAAGCGCAATCCTTTCGCGGTCAGTCGAAGAAGGTTCGACCATGACTACCGGCCTGATTCCATGGACAACGGCCGGTGCATTTTACAGCGCCACTCTAGGGGTAGAGGTAATTACCTACGCTCCCTATGCTTTTTTCAACTACCTTAATGCCATAGTTGCCATTGCGATGGCCGCGCTTGGGATTGGTCTTCTCAAACCAAAAACCATCTCCCCCCTGCCTGATAAAAAACAAGAAACTATTGATTAAGGCCACGACCACCAAAGCAACCCTCTGGAGACCAGTGATAGGCGTCGTTATAAGTCAGCTCCTTTGCAACCTGTATTAACTGACACCTTTTCAATAGAGCCTTGCATGACCGTCGCAATCCACCGCTCATCAGATGATCAGCGAGGTGCCTAAGAAGTAGAACGCTGAGATAGCGGGGAATAAAAGCTGTGCATATAATTGCAACCGCGCTTGGCGGCGGGCTATACAGGACTTTAGGAGACGCCCAATTGACAGAAGAGTCTTCCGTAAAACCATACGCATGCCGCAGCATTGGTGATCGACCAAGATTCATTGCAAGGCTATATAGTAAAATTGACGAGTTGCAGACAGAACCGCATCGCCTGATAGTTTATTACTGGAAGACAGGGTATTTAAGCAAGCAACTGAAAACGATTATAAGATAGATAATTGAGAGTACTTATAGGATAGACAATTGAGAGTACTTATAAGATAGACAATTGAGAGTATTTGCTTAGCCAAGCAAGATATTGATACCGCAGACGCGCTAATCAAAGCAGCGCCTGGGCCGGGGACGGCGGCATGTCAAACTCGCCCGAGAGCAAACCCTTTAGCTATGTGGTGCCTCACAAAATAGATTACTAAGGCCCCAGGGATAATAGTGAGTATTCCTGCTGCCGCTAATACACCCCAGTCTATTCCTGAAGCCGAGACCGTTCTGGTCATTACTGCACTAATCGGCTTGGCATCGGTCACTGTTAAAGTTCTGGCTATAAGCAGCTCGACCCAAGAAAACATAAAGCAAAAGAAGGCGGCGACGCCAATACCGGAAGCAATCATAGGCGAGAATATTTTTACAAAAAATCTCGGGAACGAGTAGCCATCTATATATGCAGTTTCATCGATCTCTCGAGGTACACCAGACATGAACCCCTCAAGTATCCACACCGCCAACGGAACATTAAACAAACAGTGAGCGAGAGCAACCGCAATATGCGTATCGATCAGACCAAATGCCGAGTACAGCTGAAAGAATGGTAGGACAAAAACCGCCGGCGGCGCCATTCTGTTAGTAAGCAGCCAAAAGAATAGATGCTTATCACCAACAAACTTATAACGTGAGAAGGCATAAGCAGCGGGCAACGCTACACTGAGAGCAATAATTGTGTTCAGTGCAACATAAGTCATGGAATTGATATAACCGTTATACCAACTAGGATCGGTAAAAATCGTAATATAGTTATCTAGAGTGAAATCCTCAGGCCACAACGTAAAGGATGACAGTATTTCTTGATTGGTTTTAAAACTCATATTGAGCAACCAATAAATCGGCGCCATCAAAAACGTAATATAAAGGGTGAGAGTGATTTTCTTCGAACGGCTCAGCGAATTACTCATATCAACCCTTCTTCTGGCTGGCTGCAGCCTGAGCATCAAAGCTTGTCATTATTGTGTAGAAAACCCAGCAAACCACCAAGATGATCAAGAAATACACCAACGACATCGCCGCAGCAGGGCCTAGATCAAATTGTCCAACTGCCATCTGCACCAAGTCGATTGACAAAAAGGTGGTTGAGTTACCAGGACCACCACCTGTTACTACAAAGGGCTCTGTATAAATCATGAAAGAATCCATAAACCTCAGCAAAACGGCTATAAGCAGAACTCGTTTGATTTTTGGCAACTGAATAAAGCGAAATACTGACCAACGCGACGCACCATCTATCCTAGCGGCTTGATAGTAAACCTCGGGAATTGCCACCAAACCGGAATAACACAATAAAACCACTAGGCTGGTCCAATGCCAGACATCCATGACAATAAGCGTAACCCAGGCATCAAAAACATTTTGAGTATAGTTGTAGTCAATTCCTAAGCTGGCTAATCCGTGTCCGAGCAGTCCAATATCGACTCGCCCAAATACCTGCCAAATAGTGCCAACTACATTCCATGGAATCAGTAACGGCAATGCCATTAAAACCAGACAAATTGAGACTCCGATTCCGCGCTTTGGCATGGCCAGCGCAATAAAAATACCCAATGGAATTTCAATGGCCAGTATAAGAGTCGAAAAAAGCAAGGTCCGTTTAAGAGCATTCAAAAATCGCTCAGAATTCAAAACTTCTTGAAACCATTCTGTTCCCACCCAATAAAACTCATTATTGCCAAAGGTGTCTTGAACCGAATAATTCACCACGGTCATCAAAGGGATAATCGCACTAATCGAGACCAGTATGAGTACCGGCAAAACTAGAAACCAAGCTTTATTATTTTGTGTCTTCATTAGTCTGCTGGCCTCACCAAAACAGCATTTTGATAAATATTGATTTTCTCCTGAGCGAAAATCAGCCTAGGCTTATCTGGAATACTTTGCCCCTCGGGAACAATAACACTAACAATTTGCTGACCCAGCTTGCAGCGAAGGATAACGTGCTTGCCAACATCATCGATTGAAACTGTTTCGGCCCGAATTCCCTTTGTCTGGGAAAGTACAATATATTCGGGACGAATTCCCAACTCAACACCGCTGTCTATTTTTCTATAGTTGTCTGGTAACGGGATCTGCAGCCCATCAACAAATGCTACCGCGCCGTCAACGCGGGCCTTCAGGATATTCATTCCTGGGGAGCCTATAAACTGCCCAACAAAAGTGTGTGCTGGAGTCTCAAATAACTCCTCTGGCGTACCTATTTGAACAACCGAACCATCGTACATAACAATGACTTTGTCCGCGAAAGTGAGCGCCTCGGTTTGGTCATGAGTCACATAAATCATCGTATGGCGGAATTGCTGGTGGATTTTTTTAAGTTCGGTACGAAGCTGCCATTTTAAATGGGGGTCAATAACGGTAAGAGGCTCATCAAAAAGAATAGCCTTCACATCTGTTCGAACCAACCCCCTGCCAAGTGATATTTTCTGTTTATCGTCAGCTGTGAGGCTTTGGGCTTTTTCGTTGGCCCTATCGCTGAGACCAAGCATTGCTAAAATCTCTGCCACTCGCTCAGAAATTTTATCTCGAGCCATGCCGCGGTTTTTGAGAGGAAAAGCCAAGTTTTCCGCAACTGACAAGGTGTCGTAAACCACCGGGAATTGAAAAACTTGCGCTATATTTCGCTGCTCTGGACTAAGGTCGGTAACATCCACACCATCGAAAAGTACCCGACCCTCGCTCGGCTGCAGAAGTCCGGAAATAATATTCAACAGCGTGGTTTTGCCGCAGCCTGAAGGCCCTAAAAGAGCGTAGGCGCCGCCGTCCTGCCAAAGCTCATTCAGCGCACTAAGTGCATAAGGACCCGGCTCAGCCGCCGCAGAAGGATATTGATGGGCTATGTTTTTAAGCTCTATACTCGCCATAAATCAGTCTATTTTAATTATTTTGGTGCGCCATTTTATGGCGTTCTATTCAATTTTTTTGCATTCGGCACTTCGCACTGCCCAACTAAAGCTTTATGTCCACAGCTATCCCGTCAGCGTCAAATACAAACGCGTTTTTAAAGCGAACATAGAACTCCACCCTTTCAGCTTCCTTAAAGTTTTGAATGCCGTGGATTAACGCGACCCACGGCTGACCTTGAAAATCAAAGTGGATAAAGCTCTCCGAACCAGAAAGCTCTGTCACTGATACATCGCCTTTAAACACCAAATCATCGCTATCAGTTGGCGTCAAATATAAGTGGTGTGGCCTGACTCCTAGGCTATAGCTACCGTTGGGCAGTTTAGCTCTCAAAAATGAAAGCTCACGTTCTTCACCTGAAATTTTACAAATGCCTTCGCTACTCTCAAACTTTGTGATGTTTAACGGTGGGTCTGAAAATATTTTAGCAGACTCAAGCGCTACAGGATTCTTGAACACGTCTAATGTAGGCCCAAATTGCTGAACACTACCTTGGTGCAAGCAAGCTGTGTAGCCACCTAAAACCAAGGCTTCCCCTGGCTCTGTTGTGGCATAGACCAAGACCGCTCCTAACTCTGCGAAAAGACTAGGCAGTTCGCTCCGCAACTCTTCACGCAGTTTATAATCAAGGTTGGCTAAAGGTTCATCTAATAGAACTAAACCGGCCCGCTTTACTATGGCTCTCGCCAAGGCCACACGCTGCTGTTGCCCCCCAGAAAGCTCACTCGGATTTCGATTTAAGAAAGGAGATAGCGCAAGCAAATCGGATGCTTCGCCGACGCGTTTGTTAATCTCAGCAGAGCCTAATTTAGCGACGCGTAATGGCGACGCAATATTTTCGAATACAGTCAGATTAGGGTAGTTAATGAACTGTTGATAGACCATCGCCAGGTTGCGCTTTTGCACCGGCACACCAACGATAGATTCACCATCGAATAAGATTTCACCGCTATCGGGCTTATCTAATCCTGCCATTAAGCGCATAAGTGACGTTTTGCCTGCCAAGGTGGGTCCCAGCAAGATATTTATCGAGCCCCGGTTAAGGCGTAAGCTCACGTCATTTACAAAAACATCGCCTTCTACTCGGCGAGAAACCGATCGTAACTCTAACATCAATTTTCCTGAGACTTAGCTAGCCGGATAAGACTGACTAATATAATTATCCAGAGCATTTATTTCTTCTTCATTAAAGAAATAACCTAGCTTTGAACGTCGCCACAATATGTCATCGGCGGTTTTCGCCCATTCTTCGCGGCACAAATAGTCGACCTCTTTCTGATAAAGATTGTGACCAAAGCACACTCCCATATCAGCCATACTGGTGGCCGAGCCAACAACATCAAAACTTAAGGAGCCATAGCTATACTGCCAACGCCGAATCAGGTCGGGCTCTAGCCAGCTGTGGCGCGCCACCAGATCTTTAAAAAGATGTTCATGAACATCGAAATCACCGCCAGGAAGAGTCGCGTTTTTAGTCCATCCACTTGGCATTTTTTTAAACACATGCTCGAGCGTGTTAACCGCAGTCTCTGCCAGTACCCGGTAGGTGGTCACTTTCCCCCCATACACAGACAAAATGGGGTGTGGCTCCTTTTCAAATTCGAGATGGTAATCACGAGAAACTTTGCTCGCCGCCTTTCCTTCTTCTTCCATTAGCGGGCGAACACCGGCGTAGGTGTACACCACGTCAGATTTCAAAACCGCCTTTTTAAAGTACAAATTGACAATACAAAGCAAGTAATTGACTTCGTCATTTGAAATTTCGGGCTTGTCCAAATCGCCCGTAAAGTCTTCTTCCGTAGTTCCTATCAACGAATACTTGCCTTCGTAAGGGATAACAAAAACTACGCGCCCGTCTTGGTGCTGCAACATGTAGGCAGCGTCCCCCTCGTATATCTTAGGAACAACAACATGACTGCCCTTTACTAACCTAAGTTCATTGGCAGATTTTTCGGGTATTAGCTTATTTAGAAGCGAGCTGACCCATGGCCCTGAAGCATTAACTATGGTCTTAGCGCGTATTTCAGACTGACTGTTAGTCATGCTGTTGTAAAAAGTGGCAATCCAACTCTGCTCGTCCGATCTTAGTGCGATACATTCGGCACGAGTAAATATAGATGCGCCTTTAGCTTTTGCTTGCAAAGCATTGCTTACCACCAGCCGACTGTCGTCTACCTGAGCATCCCAATATTCGAAGCCTTTTTTTATAGAGCCATTTAACACGCCATCATTGTCGTATTTAACAGTCCTAGAACCCTTAAAAATTCGACGACGAGCTAAGTTGTCATAAAGAAACAAACCGGCCCTGACAAGCAAAGGATGGCGAGAATTAGTTAGCAGTGGAATTTGAAAAGGCATTGGCCGGATGATGTGCTTCGCCGCCTTGGTCAACACTTCGCGCTCCTGCAAAGCTTTGCGAACTAAACCGAATTCGTAAAACTCAAGATAACGAAGCCCACCATGGATTAACTTAGTACTCCACGCTGATGTGCCACCGGCGAGATCTGATTTCTCACACAGAACCACATCCAAACCACGGCCAGCGGCATCGGCGGCGATTCCGGTACCATTAATTCCCCCACCTATAATTAGGACATCATGAATAGAACTAGGACTAGAACCAGATTGGTGCACAGCAGTCAATTACCTTTAGCGGACAGCACGAAGAGAATAGTTAGTGTAACATGCCGGAGATAGCCAGCACTGCAAATTGTTGTCTCGGCGGGCCATCGATTTAGACAATCTGGTTTTTTCTCAACTACACGGCGTACATGAAAAGACCGAATGAGCAGATATATACTCGCAATAGATCAAGGTACTACCAGCAGCCGCGCGTTGGTGTTCGACAATCGAGGCAATATTGTTAGCCGCGCCCAGCAAGAATTTACTCAGCATTTCCCCAATAATGGCTGGGTTGAACATGACCCAAGCGATATCTGGCGAACGACTCTAGAAAGCTGCATTGCTGCACTAAAATCGGCCAAGCTAGAAGCAAGTGCCATCAGCTGCATAGGCATTACCAATCAGCGCGAAACCACAATAGTTTGGGACAAAAAGACCGGGCTGGCTGTTGCCAATGCTATTGTATGGCAGGATCGCCGCACGAGTGACTACTGCGTAGAGCTAAAAAATGGCGGCTTTTCGGCTCTGGTACAGGAAAAAACCGGCCTGCTTATTGACTCCTATTTTTCTGCCACCAAGCTGCGCTGGATCTTAGAAAATGTTGCAGGGGCTAGACAAAAAGCAGATCAGGGCGATCTCGCTTTTGGCACGGTTGATAGCTTCTTACTCTGGCACCTTACCAAAGGCAACCACCACTACACCGATGCAACGAATGCATCGAGAACCATGCTGTTTAACATTCACACCCAACAATGGGATAGTGAGCTTCTTGAATTATTTGACATCCCGATAAGCATGTTGCCACAGGTTAAGGATTGCTCTGACGATTATGGTAAGTGTGATGCCTCATGGCTAGGTAGCGAAATCCCTATTACCGGTGTAATGGGCGACCAGCAAGCTGCGGCTTTTGGGCAATGTTGTTTTGAATCAGGCATGGCCAAAAGCACCTATGGCACTGGTTGTTTTGTCCTGCTAAACACCGGTGAGGAAGCCATCCAATCAAGCAACCGTCTGCTAACTACAGTGGCGTATCGCTTGGACGGTAAAACGACTTATGCAATGGAAGGCAGCATATTCATGGCTGGCGCCACTATGCAGTGGCTAAGGGACGGCATTGGCTTGATCAAAGACGCCAGCGAATCTGAAGCACTTGCAATGGCGTGCCAAGATGACTTGAGCGTTTACTTGGTGCCAGCCTTTACTGGCCTAGGTGCGCCTTACTGGGACCCCGATGCGCGAGGGGCCCTGTTTGGAATGACTCGTGACACCGGCGTAAAAGAGATAGTCACAGCAGGATTAATGTCGGTTTGCTACCAAACTAAAGACCTTATTTTAGCCATTTGTGCCGATGGCGCAGATCTTGGTCGGCTGAGAGTTGATGGCGGCATGGTCGCCAATAACTATTTTTTGCAAACCTTGGCTGATGTGCTTGATTGCGAGGTTCATCGTCCAAAGATAATCGAAACAACGGCACTTGGCGCGGCCTATGCAGCAGGACTTAAAGTAGGGATTTTCGAATCTTTGGATACCATCGCGGAAAATTGGCAACTGGAAAAAGGCTTCTCAGCCCGCAAGGATTATCAATGGCGAGAAAAGAGCTACAGCGGATGGCTAGATGCCGTGGCTAGAACACGCTCGGATTTATTCGAAGCTAAGACTACTCCTAAACGAAAGCTTACACCTTAGACGATCACTAACTCTTTAAACGAGAATTAACTACGATGGAATTGCATTTAATCAGGCACGGGCAGACCAATTGGAATGAACAGCGACGATCTCAAGGACAAAGTGAATCAGTTTTAACTGAACTAGGCATACAGCAGGCTAAAACTCTCGGCGAGAAAATCAGTGAGATTAGTTTTGACCACGTGTATTGCAGCAGTAGTGTCCGAACTCGACAAACTGCAGAGCACGCTTTCGCAGACCGGCCCGAACTGCATCAAAAAATAATTTACCTTGATAGCTTTAGAGAGATATTCCTGGGGCCTTGGGAAGGCGTTCTTTATGATGAGATTGAAAAGGAAGATCCTGAGTCTTACCAACATTTCTGGCAACAACCGCATTTATTTGCTGTGAAAGGCGCAGAAACGTTCCTTGAATTACAAAGCCGTGCCGTACTTCAAATTCAAGAAATCGGCAAAGCTGCGCTAGGCAAAAAAATCGCAGTAGTAAGCCACGGCGCATTAATTAAGTCCGTGCTTTGCCATGCCCAAGAGCGGCCGCTGGAAGAGCTGTGGGCACCCCCTTCTATGCATAACTGCGCTCACAGTATTGTGCAGTATAACGACGACTTTAAACCAACGATTATCCAATATGCCGATAGTCCTATGAACTAACCAATAACCTGATAGGACAAGGATTCTTTTTACGCCATCAAATAGAGGATGGAAAGTGAGTAGCAAAACAAACAACATCGCCATTTTTAGCACGATCGCTGTAAGCGTTCTTTTGGTCTCGCAAGCGATTGGCTATTGGATCGATAACAATATCCAGCAAAACACCACGTTAGTAATCAACAGCCTTATTCACTTTACTCACATCCGGAATTTTGGCGGTGTGTTTGGCATGTTTCAAGGTTCTGGGGGAGTTTTCGCGCTAATTAGCCTAAGTCTGCTAGGCGCTGTCGTAACCTACCTGGCTCTTAGCAAAACAATCCAGCGCTATGAATATATCTGTTTTGGCTTTATCGTTGGCGGTGGCGCCTCTAATATTTTAGACAGACTAGTCTACGGCAGCGTAATTGATTTCATCGACATTCAGCACATTCCCTACTGGAACTATATATTTAATACCGCTGACATGATGGTTCACGTTGGTATTTGGCCCATGTTAATTCTGAGTTTTTGGACAACCAGCCAAGACCAGCCTAATAAAATTTAAGCAAAGAAACCCAGCTACTTATTCTTAAGTAGCTGGGTTTCTTCGTGCCTGTTGCGCTATTACATTCTACAGCACAGCACTCAAACTAGATCCTCATGGTAAGCAACATTTCTTTGACCGATACCAAGAACTAAATTTGTTCCGTTATCCTATTGAATGACTCCTGTTCGACCATTGCCGTCATCCAATGTGTTATCTCTACAGCGGCCGATGTACCTGCAACGTTGCTCAAACAGTCCTTATTGCCAATCATGTTGCTGTACATGGGATCTACTGTAACTCCCATAAATCCACCCCAAGCATTAGTTGGCAATACTGCTTCGCCAGTATTGATTCCTGCCGAAATCGCCCGCCAGCGGGCTCTTTCCCAAAGGTTTTTAGCCAGGCCCTGTTAGCCAGATACCGCTCTGAAATGTATTCACAAATTGCCTGATAATCCCAAATTCCTGTGCCTACATCCATTTATACCGCCACTTTTTGGGTTGGCTAGCACTTGTTAAGCTGTTTCTCAGAACCAGCCGCAAGAAAGGAAGCCCTACTTTCTTCGAACTCCACATCAAAATCCGTCAACAATACCAAGGCGTCTTTGACCATGAAGAATAGTTCGTAGATCCGATTACCAGCCTCATTAATTTAAACCGTCCCTTTGCAAGGAGAGGCGCTTGTTTCTCTCCTATTTTCTAGCTAATTTGCCTCAGTCAATACTGATCGATTCGCCTTTCTTTGCCATCACCTCACGGGTTTGAGAATAGACAAAGGAACAGGCTTGGGGTAGCCTGTAGAATGAGACTGGCAAAAACCGAATGTACCAGAAGGAATTCTAAGTTATTGATTAGATAAGATTTTTACCATTAGCCATTGATGGCAGCGGCATCAAGCCGCGCTCGCAGACTCAAATTAAACCAACAATAATAGAGAGGCGATAGATGACAATAAGATCAGAGAGCTTTAAACGCTTTAAGAAGCCCTTACTCCTTGGAATCCTGCTGTTTTGCTCAAGCATTTTGCAGGCCCAAAACCAAGACACAGTGGAATGGACCACTCTGGGTAACGACTTCGCGCACACTCGATATTCCCCCGCTCACGAAATAACAGTAGATAACTTTACTGAACTTGAAGTGGCATGGGAATGGGATGGCGCGAGTCTCGGAGCTATCAGCGGACGTTCTACCCCGAGCTATATCAACGGCACTTTATACACCGTCGCTGGCGCACGTCGGCACGTGGTTGCGATAGACCCTAAATCAGGAGAGACCATTTGGAGCTATCGACTTCCAAATACCGAGCGCTGGGAGTATTCAATGCGTGCCGACTACGGCAAAGGCATTGGCTATGCGGAAATCGATGGCAAAGGTGTAATCTACATGATTACGCCAGGGTTCTTTCTAACGGCTTTAGACGCTAAGACTGGATCCCCCTTAGAAGGTTTTGGTCAGCCAGTGCCCATAGATGGCTTTCCTGAAACTGGCGTTGTCGACCTGTTGGCGGATTTAGGTCATCCCTATGATCCCTATAAGGGCATCCCTTTAGAGACCGGTTATATTACTGGATCCTCACCACCGATCGTCGTCAATGATGTCGTGATTGTGGGCAACTCCGCAGAACAGGGCTATCACCAATCCAGGATTGAAAACATACCCGGTGACATCTTAGCTTACGACGCAAGAAGCGGCGAACTGCGCTGGAAATTCAACGTGATTCCAAAACCTGGCGAATACGGCCATGAAACCTGGGAAAACGACGCTTGGGAGTGGACCGGTGACGTTTCTTCATGGGCTCCCATATCAGCCGATGTAGAGAATAATATCGTCTACATTCCGACCAACGGAGCGACCATCGACTACTACGGTGGTTTTCGTCCCGGTGATAACCTCTTCGGCACAAGCTTAATCGCGCTCGACGCAAGCACTGGCGAAAGGCGCTGGCATTTTCAAACTGTTAAGCACGATATCTGGAACTACGACAATCCAACTGCACCGATTTTATTGGACTTGGAATTACCTGGCCAAGGGAAGGTCCCGGCAGTCGCACAGGTAACCAAACAAAGTTTCGTTTACGCATTTAACCGTTTAACGGGTGAGCCGCTATGGCCCATCGTTGATCGCCCGGTTCCACAGTCAATTGTACCGGGTGAAAAGCTGGCCCCTACTCAACCGTTCCCTACTAAGCCAGCACCTTTTGATATTCAGGGCATTGCTTTAGATGACCTAGTTGATTGGACTCCAGAATTACGCCAACAGGCCATTGAAGCTTTGGCAGAATTTGAGATGGGACCGTTATTTAACCCAGCCATTCAACGTGGTAACGAGCTTGGGAAAAGAGCCTCATTGTTTTGCCCAGGCGGCGGTGGCGGCGCCAATATTACAGCGCCACCGGTTGCTGATCCCGTATCCGGTTATCTCTACGTCTCCTCTCGCTCCAGCTGTAGCCCAATACAATTGGTGCCAGGTGAAGAAGCTGATTTGCAGTACAGTGCGCCTACAGGGTCGACTTTCTCCCGCTATGCCAACGGCCCAAGTGCGGGAGTAGTTCGACACCCTGCCGGCATTCCTATTTGGAAGCCGCCTTATAGCCGCATCACCGCGATTGACATGAACACTGGCGAGCACGCCTGGGTAATTCCCACTGGCGAGACTCCAGCAAGAGTGAAAGACAACCCGGCCCTAGAAGGTATTGATATTGGCAATACCGGCACTGGAAATTTAGTGCCTATGACTATTACTTCAGAAATGTTGATCTACTCTGATGTTAGAACAGATGGTACGCCGGTGCTGTATTCTATTGATAAAGCCAGTGGCGACGTTATGGCCGAAGTAGAAGTGCCAGCAAGAAGCCGTTACGGAATGAGTACGTGGGTCCACGAGGGCCATCAGTACATCATACTGCAAACTGGATCGAAGCTTACCGCCATGGCGTTGCCAGGGGTCGAGTCTAGCTACGGTGGTGCACACTAAAAAAAATTGATTTACTATCAATAAAAAACCCGGCCGCTTAACAGCTACCGGGTTTTTTATTGTAATTACTGGCAACTACCTTTAGCTACTTTCAGCTGCGGTTAACTGCAATCCATAGTGATGACACCTGACACTAAGCTGAACTACGAAGCCATGTCATAAAATTGGCGCTGACCTTATAGCGTTCTGATTTGAGAAAAGTCAGTGTAGCCCATGAGTATCTTTTCTATGCCATCTTGTTTACGAGTA
Organism: Glaciecola sp.; assembly: GCA_047628735.1. Lineage (GTDB taxonomy): Bacteria > Pseudomonadota > Gammaproteobacteria > Pseudomonadales > Pseudohongiellaceae > UBA9145. The sequence goes on along the minus strand of JBLHVT010000010.1, from coordinate 3,797 downwards.
CGCATGCCACTCTTAATACCCTCGAAGTGGATCTCAGCAGCCGGCGCTTTCCGCAGAATCATCTTTTTTACCTCGGGAGTACTCATCAGCAACTCATGAACACCCATTCGACCTCTATAACCGGTATCAAGACAAATCATACAGCCCGGTGCTTTGTACAGTGTAAACTCACCTTTTTGAGTAAAGTCTCGCCTCCAGTCTTCGATTTGCTTAAGCACGTCTTCATCCTCAGGGTCTGACCTTGACCCATCGGGAACAGCTTCTCGGCAATACTCCCCTGCCAAAAATTCCAGTTCGCGCTGATCTGGAACATAAGGCTTTTTACAAGAAGTGCAAAGAGTTCTTGTGAGTCTCTGAGACAAAATCCCAACAATCGAGTCGGCAAAGTTAAATGGATCCATTCCCATATCCAGCAGCCTCACTATGCTTTCTGATGCGCTGTTAGTATGCAGTGTGGATAATACTAAGTGGCCGGTTAATGACGCTTCAATAGCAGTCTTCGCAGTTTCTTGATCCCGCATCTCACCGACCATTATGATGTCAGGATCCGCTCGCAGAAATGCTCGCATGGCGCCAGAAAAAGTCATTCCAATTTTTTCATTAACTTCTACCTGACGAAGCCCAGGCTGAGTTATTTCTACTGGGTCTTCAGCAGTCCATATTTTGCGCTCATTATTGTTAAGATAATTTAAGATTGAATGAAGCGTTGTACTCTTACCAGAGCCAGTAGGTCCGCAAACAATAAAAAGTCCGTGAGGTCTGGAAATGCCATCCAATAGCATGTCCAAATTCTTGCTGCTCAACCCAATCGCATTAACCGGCATGCATTTACCGCCGCTAAGCAGACGAATAACAACGTCTTCAATACCACCAGCTGTGGGTATTGTTGCAACACGAAGCTCCACATCAACTGGTGCGAAATGCCGAAAGTCAATCTTACCGTCTTGAGGCTTATTCTTGTTCGAAATGTCTAGGTGAGCCATTACCTTGATACGCGATACAAAAACCGCCCGGTATTTGGTGGGGAACTTATAGTAAGTAGATAAAACACCATCTTTTCTGAATCGGACAACTACTTTTTGCTTACCCAACCCTGGCTCAATATGAATGTCAGAAACCTTTTGACGGTAGGCGTCTTCGACAATCTTATTAACAATTCTTACAACGACATTATCGGTGACCTGAGCTGTCTCAGCTGCCGTAAAAATGGTTGCATCGTATGACTCATCTTCACCGTCATCTTCACCGTCATTTTCTTCAAAATCTGATATTGTCGACTGAATGTCTTCGGACGAGTAATAAAACTGTAACGCCCAATTAATATCTTCCGGGGATGCCATCACTGGCTCTACATACTTATTAACGTTAAAACTTAAAGCATCAGTAATTTGCCAATCCATTGGGTTTTCGATGGCGACTACGATTTTTCCTTCAAAAACGTAGAGAGGAACTACCTTAAGCTTAAAAGCAATTGCAGCCGTCAGCAACCGAATCACATCTGGCTCGACAATAAATTCGCGCAGGTTAACAAAGGGGATACCTAGCTTTTTAGCAAGACATTGTTGAATTTCGCTATTTGCGATCACGCCTTTCGCGACCAAAATCTGACCTAGGGCGCTTTTACGTTTCTTCTTTTGTTCTTTAAGAGCTTCTTGAAGCTGAGCTTCGGTAACCAGATCTTCGCTAATTAAGATCTCACCGAGCTTTAAATTAGGCATGTGCTTTTGCCTGAGCAGCGCATTTTCCAACTCATCAGCATCAACGATCTTTTGATTAATAAGATAGTCACCAATAAGGCGGGAGCGCTCGACCTGCTGGTCCTGTAGAGCGATCTCCAACACGTCTTGAGATATTTGCTTGTCTTGAACCAGCATGTCGCCGATCTGACCGCCGATAATGTGATTTTGTATTGCCGTTTTTGATACAAATAGATGAGTGCAGTAGCGCCATTTTCGGCCTACTTTTGTTTGCTCATACAAATGTATGCCATTTTTATCTGTCCGAGACCCATAGGTCTTACCGATTATCTCTGTACTATCTTTAAAATATACTTCAAAAGACCGAGAATCAGATTCGACATCAATTCCTTCGTGGCCGGATTCTGGCGTGCCCGACCCAGAGGACAAAATAAGTTGGTAGGGTTTTTCTAAGCGCATAAACTTGATTGCACTCATGTCAATTACGGTCGCTACCTTCGCACGATTCTCCATCACACTGATCACCTCTGATGAGGTATCGAACGACAGAAGTTTGCCTTTAACTCGCAAAGAATCGTTTAGCTCCACCGTTATTGGTGTATTGGTGTAATCCGCGCCTTCATGAACCTCGGCGAATGGCGGCGGCTGCAAATCAACACGAAGCCCGTTCAGCAATTCGTTCTGCGGCGCTTTTCCAGGTTGTTGTGGAATAAAAGCTGTATTTGCAGGCATAGATTCTTCTCAATTAATGCGGGTATAACAAAAACCATAAGCGTATGGTTTTGATGTTTTATTAAAAAGCCGAACGAGTTAACAACAATTGGCGTTAATGCTAACGTAGATAACTGTATCAGGAATTTATATAGCGCACAATTTGCTCGTTAGCCTGTTCGGTAATGCTGCTCAGTTACGGAATTGAAATGGTTCTAGCGCGGTTAGGAAGACAACATACCTTATCCTAAGCCACCTTAAAGCGGTATATAAACCCCCGACATCATCCGGGTATCAAAAGGATGAAAAATGCAACCTGCGACCATACAGATGGTATTAGATTCCCCTAGGAATAAGGTTCCCTAGACAATATTAGATAGAGTAGTCGTAGATGTTATCGTCTTATGAGAACCAATTCGCACTATGAGTCTATAAAACATCAAATACACCACACCGCTGCACATTAACCCCAAAGCTATCACGCTAAACCCTATCGAAGCGGGGGGCATTGACTGAGGCACGGAATAAACCGCAAATGGCTCCAAGCAAATACTCGAAAAGAATACCACTGTAACGGACAGCCCGCTTATTTCAGGCACCTTGTTGGCTGTTATATTCTCCTAGATACCAAAGACATCACAGCAATTATGCCGGCACTAATCGCCTTTCCATTTGAAGCTAGCAATGAGTCACAGCGAGAATCAAGCACAAAAACAACGGCACCAATAAATCCCACAATTAAACCCAATACAGACGTTAACGGCACTCTCTGCGACCAAAACACAAACGCGATAATTGCCGCAAGAAAGGTACTGTAGAATAAAGCACCGAAGCAAAACCTGCGCCAAGATTTAACGATGCATGGGCAAAAAGACAAGATGGTCTCGCCATATTAGTGAGACCCTTAAGTAAAATAATTTTCCAATTTAAAGTGCCTCGCGATGCGTATCCATAATTATACAAATTGGGAGCAACAGCAGCGCACTAAGTACCCGCATTTCTATCAAGAACACAGGGCCTAAAACAGGCGAAAATCTCGGTAAGAACAAGAAAGAAGTCCCGCAAATCGCACAAAGCATCCAGCTCTGCTCGATCCCACAAAGTAGGTGTGTTCATGTTGAGATCCGACACTAACAGCCCTGCGCAGTCACCACCGAGTAAACGCGCTAGAGGCTACATAGCTGAAAACAATTTAGACATTCGCATAGGAAGCCCTAGCCGCAGCCACTGCCGAGCTTGCGTCACAAGAATGGCCAAGACTTGACAGAACATTGGCAAGTGCCGAGAGGCTAAACAGCACATTACGCTGATTACTTGCAAACCCCATAAGACCAATTCTCCATACCTTGCCAGCAAGAGCGCCCAACCCAGACCCGATCTCTAAATCGT